>NZ_CAXFCL010000206.1:0-30749 GCF_964000955.1 uncultured Abyssibacter sp. | reverse complement strand
GGATTGTCGCGCTCACTCCGCGAAACGCGCCGCCGGATGCCGCCGCCCGTTCCCGGCGGGAGGCCGGGTTCAAGGCGATTCTGGGTGAGATCGAGAGCTGGGCCGCGCGTAACGACTTGACCATCGCATTGCGTTCCGCGGCCTGTCGCGAGATTTCCAACACGATTCTGCGGGGTGTGGAGCAGCCGGCCTCCGGCGACATGCTGCGGCAGACCCGCACGGTGTTGTTGCGGGCGGGCGTTGATAGCTGAGCCTGAGCTTCCTTAAAGTTTTTCCATCGCATCGGCGACCTTGCGCGGACCGAACATCACCCGGTCGGTCAGCTTGCGCGTTAGTTCCGGCATCCAGGTGATCGGCAGGTTGTGCCTGGGGATCACGGCCTTCTGGCTGCGGCGGGTGATGGCCTTCATCGTCGCGGCGACCACATCCTCGACCGTGGTCAGCTTGAACAGGCCGGTGTTGTCGTCATAAAGCCGGCGTCCTGCCGAGTTGTCGAGGAGCTGGTCGGCCAGCGGGGTCTTGAAGAAGGTGGGGTGGATGCTGCCGACCGTCACGCCCAGGTGCCGCACTTCCAGCCGCAGGGCATTGCACAGCGCGAGCACGCCGGCCTTGCTGGCGGTGTAGGCGCCCTGCATCGGTGAGTTGACGAACGACGCCATGGACGCGATCGCCAGCAGGTGGCCGCCGGATTTCCGCACATGCGGCAGCCCGGCCTGGAAGGTGCGGAACACGCCGTTGAGGTTGACGTCGATGGTGCGGACGAACGATGCATCGGATTGCGTCGCCACCGGTTCCAGCGAGGCAACGCCGGCGTTGGCGATCACCAGGTCCAGCCGGCCGAAGTGCTCGGCGGCTGCGTTCATCGCGTCGGTGATCTGCGCCATGTCACGTACATCGGCGGCCCAGCCGCGTGTGCGGGTCGCATCGCCATAGGATTCGGCCTGCGCGGTCACCGTGGCGGCGTCCAGGTCCATCACCGCCAGGCGCGCGCCCCGCTCGAGCATTGCCGTGCACAGGTGCCGGCCCAGATCGCCACTGGCGCCGGTGATCACCACGACCGCGTCGGCCCATTCGAATTTCGCCATGACTGTCGTCCCCCTCGGGTGGCTAGCGGCGGCCCAGGATCGGGGCCGAGCGATAGGCGTGGCGGCGCAGGTAGTCCAGGAACAGCCCGGCGAAGACCAGGTCGCCCAGCGCGGCCCAGCCGAGCAGATACCCCTGACCGCCGGTGATGACCACGGGCAGCGCGACGATCACCACGAGCAGCTTGCCAATGGCGCCAAGCAGGATGTACGGCCGGTAGCGAACCGGGTCGCGGCCCGCCATGTAGTACGCGTAACCGAACGTGAGAATCAGCATGCCGCAGATGTTGAGCATGACGCGGTTGCTGCCCTCGGCCGGGGCGAGCTTCAGCAGCTGCTGCATCTGGGGCCAGGCGAGCATCATCGACAGCGCCACGAGTGCGTTGAACGCGGCTGCCACCGTGAACAGCACCCTGGCGTAGCGGTTTGTCATGCGGCCTGCCTCACTTCGACCTCGCCCTTGGCGGGGATGAAGCTCATCGCCCGCTCGGCCAGCGCGGTGATCGTCAGGCTCGGGTTCACGCCCAGATTGGCGCTGAGCATCGAGCCATCGACCACGTAAAGTCCCTGGTAGTTGAACACGCGATTCTGCGCGTCGATCACGCCCTTGTCCGGGGATTCCGCCATGGCGCAGCCACCCATGCAGTGGGCGGTCATCGGCACGTTGAAGGCGATCTCGCTCATTGATGACTGGGCGATGCCGCCGGTGGCCTGCGCCGCCTTTTCGGCAAAGGCGTTGGCCTCGGGGATGAAGGTGGGGATGCGGTCGCCGTGGCTGGTCAGTGTTTTCTTGAACGGCCAATACCACGGGCGCTGCCAGCGCATGTCGATGTGGCCGTCGATGGTCTGCATCACCAGAAAGATCACGGTTTCGCGTGACCAGCGCCACGGCAGAATCGAACGAAGGCCGGCGATGGGGCGGGTCAGCAGCAATCTGAGCATGGCCGCCATCCAGTACAGCACGCGCACGGGGCCGGAGCGCCCGCCGGTGAGCACGGTGAACAGGCCGCTCATGAGGTTGGAGCCGTCCGGGTAGCGCACCGCTTCAATGTGCGTGTGTTTGTCGATGTAGATGCCGGAGCCGATCGCGACGCCTTTCGACAAATCCTGCTCGGTGCCGGGGTAGCGCACGCCGAGAATGGATTCCGCGTTGGTGCGCACGCGCTTGCCCAGATCGTCGGAGACATTGGGCAGCGAGCCGCCGTCCTTGAGCCGGAACAGCAGTTCCTGGGTACCCAGCGACGAGGCGGCGAACACCACGTTCTTCGCGGTGATCGTGCTACGCCGCCTGGACAGGCGGGCGAAGGTCGGGACGGTGGTGACGGTGTAGCCGTCCGAGCCGTCGGCGTTGCCCAGGGGGCGTACGTCGATCACCTGGGTTTCCGCGCGAACCTCCGCGCCCTGGCGCTCGGCGAGGTACAGGTAGTTCTTGTCCAGCGTGTTCTTGGCGCCGTGGCGGCAGCCGACCATGCAGGCGCCGCAGCCCAGGCAGGCCGTGCGCTCGGGGCCTTCGCCACCAAAGTACGGGTCCGGCACGGTCTTGCCGGGTTCATCGTCTTCGTTGCCGAAGAACACGCCGACCTGGGTGTAGTAGAAGCTGTCTTCGACGCCAGCGGCCCGGGCCATTTCCTTGAGCCGTGCGTCGGCCAGGCCCGGGCGCTTGTTCTCGGTTACGCCGAGCATGTGCTTGGCGGTGGCGTAGTGGCCCGGCATGGTCTGCTGCCACTGATCCAGGCCGGCCCAGTTGCCGTCGTTCCAGACGGAATCCGGCGGCACGAGCAGGGTTTGCGCATAGGTGATGGAACCACCGCCCACGGCGTTGCCGTGCAGGATCATCACGTGGCGGAACAGCCGCAGGCGCAGAAAGCCCTTGAGCGCCAGTAGCGGCATCCACAGGTAGTCGCGAATCCGCCAGTTGGTCTTGGGCAGGGTCTCGGGCGTCCAGCGCCGGCCCTGTTCCACCACGAGGACCTTGTAGCCCTTTTCGCTCAGGCGATAGGCGGACACGCTGCCGCCAAATCCGGAGCCGACGATGACGTAGTCGTAATCGTGCGCGTCCATGCGTTCTCCTCCATCAGGCCGCTTGGGCCAGTCGCATTGTCTTGTTTCTTATAAAGGTGCCGATGTCTTCGACGGCCCGGTTCGCGCCGCTGAGCAGCCCGTGGTGCAACTGGAATACATGCCAGAGTCCCGCGAACTGCTGCAATTCGCAATCCGCGCCGGCGTTGTGCAGGCGGTCGCGCAGGCGCAGGGCGTCCGACAGCAGGATTTCCTCCGAGCCCACCTGGATCAGTGTGGGGGGCAATCCGTGGAGATCGGCGAACAGCGGCGAGCAGGCGGGATCGGCGCTCGATACACCGTCGCGATACGCCGCGCTGCAGGCGCGCAGCCAGCCGGGCGTGAGCATGGGGTCTCGCCCGGCATGGCTGGCAATGCTGGGGCCGCTGAGGCTCAGATCGGTCCAGGGCGAGATCAGCACCAGCGCGGCCGGCGGGGGCAGGCCGGCATCGCGAATCGCCAGGGCCAGCGCCAGGCTCAGGCCTCCGCCGGCCGAGTCACCGGCAATGACGAGTTGGTCCGCCGCCTGACCCTGCTGGAGCAGGTCCGAGTAAATCGCCACCACATCCTTCAGCGCGGCCGGATGGGGGTCCTCCGGTGCGAGCCGATAGTCGGGCAGCCACACGCGGGCGCCGGCGGCATCGCCGATGGCCGCCGCCAGCTTGCAATGGCTGGCGAATCCGCCCATGACGTAGCCTCCGCCGTGCAGGTAGAGAACGCCGCGGCCGTCCTCGCGCGTGGCCGGCGTGATCTCCAGCAGCGACACGCCAGCCTGCCGGCGCTCGTGGTAGGTGGCGCCGCGCGGGCCGAGCAGGGTGAGGCCGATGAGCCCGCCCCATACTCGTTGCATGCCTACCGGGACCCGCCCGGAGAGTGCCGGCCTGACCAGGCCGCGGACGGCCAGCTTGAGGAGGCCCTGCACGATCAGGCCGCCGAGGCGGGCGCGAGTTCGTAGTCCCGCGGGTCCAGCTTGCCGGTCGTCATTCGATACGTGAACGTGAAGCCGGGCCAGTTGTTGACGACCTTGCCGGCGTCGTTCACGTACCAGGAGTCGCAGCCGGCGACCCAGACGCTGCGGCGGAGTTGCCGCTGCATGCGCTGGCTGAATGCCGCCTGCGGTTCTGCCTTGACGTCCATGTATCCGAGGCCCGGGTCCTCCAGCATGCGAATGCATTGCATCACGTAGCGAATCTGCGATTCGAGCATGAAGATGATCGAACTGTGGGCCAGGTTGGTGTTGGGGCCGTACAGCAGAAACAGGTTGGGGAAGCCGGACACGCTAATGCCCTTGTAGGCCTCGGCGCCGTCCTTCCAGGCGGCGTTCAGGTCCTGGCCGTCGAGGCCGGTGATGGTCATTGGCGTGAGGAAATCCGTGGCCTTGAAGCCGGTGCCGTAGATGATCGCGTCGACTTCGTGGCGGGTGCCATCGGCCGTGACCACGGCGGTCTCGTCCACGTGGTCGATGGCGTCGGTGATGACATCGACGTGGTCCTCGTTGACGGCCGGGAACCAGTCGTTGGAGATCAGCAGGCGCTTGCAGCCGATCTTGTAGTTGGGGGTCAGCTTGCGGCGTTTCTCCGGGTCGCGGATCTGGCGTTTCATCACGCGTCGGCTCTGCCAGGCCCAGGCTTCCAGTAGCCCGCCAAAGCGGGTGAAGGCCAGGGCGCGCGCCTCGTTCTTCCAGTAGATCAGCCCGCGATAAAGCCGATCGGCGATCGGGAGCGATTCGAACAGCCGTTGCTCGAAGCCGGTGAACGGGCGATCTGGCTTGGGGATGACCCAGGCGCCGGAGCGCTGGAACAGTTTCAGTTCCTTCACCCTGGGCACGATCTGCGGCACGAACTGGATGGCGCTGGCGCCGGTGCCGATCACCGCGACGGACTTGCCGGTCAGGTCGACATCGTGATTCCAGCGGGCGGAGTGGAAGGCCTCGCCCTTGAAGGTCTCGATGCCCTTGATCCTGGGATACGCCGGCTGGTTGAGCTGGCCCACGGCGCTGATCAGGACGCGGGCCCGGAACGTCTCGCCCGCGCGGGTGCGGATGGTCCAGGTGCCGGTCGCCTTGTCGAAGCTGGCCGATTCCACCTCCTGATTGAAGCGGATGTGATCGCGCAGGCCGTAGCGGGCGGCGCAGCGCTCCATGTAGGAGCGGATTTCCGGTTGCAGGCCGAACTTGCGGCTCCAGTCGCTCTTGGGCTCGAAGGAGTAGGAGTACAGATGCGACTGCACATCGCAGGCGGCGCCGGGGTAGGTGTTGTCCCGCCAGGTGCCGCCGATGCTGGAGGCCTTCTCCAGCAGCGTGAACGAGTGGATGCCGGCGCGCTTGAGTTGCATGGCCATGCCCAGCCCGCCAAAGCCGGTGCCGATGATGACGATATGCGGGGTTGCCGATCCCCAGCTTTCGGGCTGCTTTTCAGCCATCAGGCGCGCCTCCTGCACTGTGTTCTTGTTGTTCCTCATTCCACTGTAGAAGGCGCCGGCTTGTGCGTGCAGGGGCTTCGAGGACAAAATATCTATAAAATGGGACAAACCCGGGCAGGAGGGCCGCGCGATGGCCGGATGGGATTTCCGGCGCAGCATCACCAGCATGCGGCTGATGACCGAGCTGGCCGTCGAGCATGGTGTGCCACAGGCGGTCGCGCTGGCCGGGACGCGGGTGCGTCCGGAGCGGCTGTCCGACCCGAACGCGGTGGTGGACGGCGAGCAGGAACTGCGCCTGATCCGCAACCTTGTCGAGGCGCTGGGTGATGATCAGGCCCTGGGCGTCGCCGCCGGGCAGCGTTATCACTTCACCGCGTTCGGCGCGCTGGGGTTCGCGATGGTCAGCAGCCAGACCATGCGCGAGGCCATGTCGGTTGGCCTGCGCTACATCCATCTCACCTTCGCGTTTCCGCAGTTCGGTCTGGAAGACGACGAGGACAGCTCGCGGGTGACGCTGGACGATCGCGACCTGCCGCCGGACCTGCGGCGCTTTCTCGTCGAGCGCGATGCCTCCGCGTTCGTGACACTGCAACGCGACATCTTCGGGCCGCAGCCGGTGATCCGGGCGCTGGCCTTCCGTTTCAGCGCGCCGGCCAATGTCGAGGCCTACCGGGCGTTCTTTGGTGTGACACCCAGCTTCAACGCGCCCCGCAACGAGGTGGTGCTCGACCGTGCCCCGCTGGAGCGGCGGTTGCCGCAGGCCAACGAACTCGCCCGTCAGGCGGCCGAAGAGCAGTGTCGGCGCATTCTGGACAGCCGCAGTCCGCGTGGTGGTCTGGCCGGGAAGGTTCGTGAGCGGATCGCCGCTCGGCTGTCGGACGGCCCGACCATGCGTGAGATCGCCGAGGGCCTGCACATGATTCCCCGTACCCTGCGCCGACGATTGCAGGACGAGGGCACGACCTACGCCGAGTTACGCGACGAGGTGCGCCAGGCCCTGGCCGACGAGTACCTGGCCGGTCCGCGCCTGTCCATCGACCAGATCGCCACCCGACTGGGCTATGCCGAGGCGACCAGCTTCATCAACGCGTTCCGGCGCTGGCATGGGGTGACGCCGCATGCGCGCCGCCTGGGGCAGCGCCGGGCGTAGGCGTTGTCAGCGCCAGAACGTGGCGACGCCGTACTGGGGAATCGTCTGATCTTTCGTCAGGATCGTCGCGTCATATGCGAGGGCCTGAGCGACGAGCATGCGATCGAAGGGGTCGCGATGAATCAGCGGAAGTTCTCCGGCTCGCTCGCCGTCCGAAAAGCGGATGGGCAACTCCAGGAAACCTTCTTCGTCCAGTAGCGTGGCGATATCGGGTGGCGCCTGGAGTTTTTCCAACGCACGTTTGACGGCAATCTCCCAGCCGGAGACCGCGCTTACGAGCACGCCGTTGTCCGGGTTGGCGATGAGGGCGCGGACCTCGGGTGGAAGTGCCGGATCATCGGCGAGCCACCACAGCAATGTGTGGGTGTCGAGCAAGTAGGTCATGCGGGCGGTTCTAGTCCGCGTGTGCTTCGGCCCCTTCGAAGGCCTCGATGACCTCGGCAGGGGTGGCATCAAAGTCATCCGCCACCTGAATTCGACCTTTCAACCGGCCGGGTACACGCGTCTTGCGATCAGGCCGGTGAGGGACCAGGTCCAGATATGGCTTGCCGGCCTTGGCGATGACAATCTGCTCGCCTTTCCACGCAAGTTCTCCGAGCTTCGAGAGCTGGGTCTTTGCTTCGTGCATGTTGACTTGTTTCATGGCGAAATAAGCTTAGTCTGACTTAGCTAGATTAGTCGTGAGGTCTTGATGGGTCAACGGCATCTCGCGGTTGCGGTTTGGTCTTGCTGCGCTGATAAGCCCGCGGGCTGCAACCGGCCCGCTCGCGAAACGCGCGGGCGAAATTCGAACTGTCGGTAAACCCCAGCGAGTAGGCGACCTCGGTCACGCTCTGCGTGCCGGCCGCCAGGCGTTCGCAGGCGAGTTCGTGCTGGATCTTGCCGGCGAGTTCGCGAAAGGTCGTGCCCTCGCGGGCGAGGTAGCGGTTCAGGGTGCGTGGCGAGATGTTCAGCGTGGCGGCCAGCTCGTTCAGTGTCGGTAGCGCGCCGCTGACTTCGCGCAATGTCATCGTCACCCAGTCGGCGAAAGCGCGGGCGCGGGTGACCTGGTCGAGCATGGACTGGCAGCGGGCCTCGGCGATGCCGCGGGCATGCGGATCGGCCATCGCCAGCGGGAAATTGCGCGGGTTGCCCAGCAGCTTCAGTGACACGCCGGGTGTCGGGCCGAGGTCGGCGCCGAATTCGTAACGCAGCCTGGGCACGCGGTCGTAGAGATGCACATGCGGCGGCGGCATGATCGACAAGCGCAGCACGCAGGGCGGGCGGCGGTCGCCGGTCAGGTCGTCGATCTCGCGGATCGCGGCCATGCCGATTGCCTCCAGGTGGAAGGCCAGGGTGATGCGGCTCATCGCGACGCGCGGCGTTAGCCGAAGCTCGCCGGTTTCACCGTCGCTGGCATAGTGCATCCGGAAGCTGGGCATGATCAATCCGAAGTACTGGGCCTCGAAGCGCAGCGCCTGATCCAGGTTGCGGCTGTTGAGCATGCCGAAGCCGACGAAGCTGTGGGAACTGGCGGACAGGCGCTTGCCCAGCTCGAAGCCCAGTTCGGTTCGGTCGGAGACTTCCGAGGCGCGCACGAGCAGGCGATCCACGTCGGAGACGCGAATGCGCGCGTCCGGCATGGCGAGCGATTCGATGGTGAGGCCGACGGATTCCACCAGCGCCGCCACGTCCAGTCCGTCGCCGGCGAACAGCTCGGCAATGCGGGCGTAGTAGCGGGCGGGAACCAGGTAGTCGGACGAGCGCATGGCAATGGTTGGCGTGAAATGACCGAACGTTGGCGCATAATGACCGGAATTGGCCGTCGACGTCCAGCAGGATGAAGCCTCAACAACAAGGAGGCGATGTCCATGTCTGCCACGTCCATTGAATCCAAGTTCGAATCCGCCACGGCGGACACCGCGGCGCGCTGGGTCGACGGCAAGCGCTGGTTCTGGCTGCTGAGCCCGGCATTGCCGGTGCTGGGTCTGGCGTCGGTGGTTGCCGTCGCGCTCGGTGCCACGCCGCTGGTGCTGTTCTCGCTGCCGATCTTCTTCTACGTGATCGTCCCGGCTTTCGACATGCTGATTGGCGAGGATCGGGTGAACCCGCCGGAATCGGTGGTCGCCGCGCTGGAGGCGGATCGCTACTACCGCCACATCGTCTACGCCTACATTCCCAGCCAGTACATCGTGACCATCCTCGGCGCCTGGCTGGCGGTGACCGCGGGTCTGCCGTGGTGGGGCCTGCTGGGTCTGGTCGTGACCGCCGGCATGGTCAACGGCGTGGGCATCAACACCGCGCACGAACTGGGGCACAAGACCAACAGCCTGGAGCGCTGGCTGGCGAAGATTACGCTGGCGCCGGTGGCCTACGGGCATTTCTTCGTCGAGCACAACAAGGGTCATCACCGTCACGTCGCGACACCGGAGGACCCGGCGAGCTCGCGAATGGGTGAGACCTTCTGGGCCTTTCTGCCGCGTTCCGTAGTCGGCAGTGCGCGCTCGGCGTGGCGCATCGAGCGCGAGCGGCTGGCGCGCAAGGGCGAGTCGGCATGGTCCATTGGCAACGAGAATCTGCAGGCCTGGGCGATGACCGTCGTGTTGTTCGGCGCGCTGACCCTCGCCTTCGGCCCCTGGGCACTGGCGTTCCTGGTCGCACAGGCGGTTTACGGCTTCTCGCTGCTGGAAGTCGTCAACTATCTGGAGCACTACGGCCTGCTGCGGAAGACGCTGCCCAGCGGCCGCTACGAACGCTGCCAGCCGCGCCATTCCTGGAACAGCAATCACGTCGTGACCAACCTGTTCCTGTACCAGTTGCAGCGGCATTCGGACCATCACGCCAACCCCACCCGACGCTATCAGGGCCTGCGTCACTTCGAGGATGCCCCGCAACTGCCGGCCGGCTACGCGACCATGATTCTGGTCGCCTACCTGCCGCCGCTGTGGTTCCGGCTGATGGACCCGAAGGTGGCCGCTCACCATGACGGCGACCTGACCCATGCGCATCTGCACACGCCGCGCCGCGAGGCTCTGCTGGCCCGCTGGTCCAGGTCGACGCCGACGCAGGCTGATGCGCCGTCGGTCGAGGAAATGCCGGCCGCGACGGTGGAGTCATCCGCCGCCACCCGCCACGCCTGCCCGAACTGCGACTACGTCTATGACGAAACGCAGGGCTGCCCCGGTGAGGGTTTCCGGCCCGGCACGCCGTGGCAGGCGATTCCGGCCGACTGGGCCTGTCCGCAATGCGCGGTGCGGGAGAAGCCGGATTTTCAGGCGGCGGCCTAGCCTGAACTGAAATGCGAAAGCCCCGCGTGCCCGCAGTGGTGCGCGGGGCTTTTTGTTGCGGGGCTATACGCTGGGGTCTTGCTCCAAAGCGTTCAGCAATGCCTCAAGTGAGGGAAACTGGGCCTGGGTGTGTGGCCGTCGCCCAACGATGATTTCGTTGAATCGGGTCGAGTCTCGGGTTTCCATGAACGCGATGTAAGTTTGCGCGCCGTCCAGAGACGTGATCATCAACTGTTCGTTGGTGATGTTCGCCTCAAACAAGCCGTCGGGGCTTAGCAGGATCAAAGTCACCGTTCCTGGTGGCACGTCGTCCTGCCAGGTGTATGCAGTCTCCATGGAGCGCACGATCATGTCCTTGATCGTGATGAAGTCGCCAAAGGCCGCAAAGCCGCGAGCGCCATCCGGACCGATGTCGAAGAATTTGAAGACCCCGGAAAGGTCCAGGCCTTGTGGCGCGCTGTCTTCCGGCAATGGGTGTGAAGCGCTGCTCCCCAACGACGAATTGCCGCTGACTGCCGGAGTAGGTTCGCCATGTTCTCCGTTTATCTCGAGCTGATTCGCGGCCGCGGCCTGGATGGTTTGCTTCGGTGGCGTTGAAGATCCAGCCTGATCGTTCAACGAATGCGAATCCATTACCTCATCGCCCTCGTGTCTCGGCACGGTGTTGATCCGGCTGCCTGCTGTTTCGGTCCGTTTTTCATCGATACGGACTCGCTCTTGCTCGTCTATACGCTCGATCAAACTGCTTGAAGTCGGAGCGTTATCGACATGTGCAGTTTCTGTCGCCGCACTGGCTGGTCGATTTTGAGTGCTCAACGGGATCGCCACCACCAACAATGCCGCCAATGCGAGGATTGACAACCACTTCGCGGTAGCCAGTTTTGGAATCACGAAATTCATGGGTTTGCTGATTCGACTGATGCTGCGGTGTAAGTACTCAAATCCAACGATAGCAAGCGAAAACACCCCCCCGTATTTCGGCATCGCAAATCTGCCATTGCTTCAGGAAGTGGTGCTCCGGCGATTCCAACCTCAGCGCTGAGTTGCGGAAGCATGGATGAGGAATTCAGGCCACTCGCTCGTTCTGGTTGCAAGGTCTGAATAAAACGAAAAGCCCCGCGGGCCAGAACCGGCACGCGGCGCCTTTTTTGTTGGAGAAACGGGCGTCAGTCGATCAGGTGTAGTTGTGGCTTCTGCACCAGCCCGAAGCTTTGCAGCACGCCCAGCAGTTCCCGATGCCCGAAGGCCTGACAGGCCGATGCGAAGCCGGCCCGTTTCGGCGGTGCCTGCAACAGCGAGTAGGCGGTGTAGGCCTGGAGCAGGCCGGTCTGCTTGTAGTTGCAGTTGCCGTGGATCACACAGTGCGCACGGCCCAGCGGGCCGCTGGCATGCACGGAATCCAGCGATTTGTTGATCCGCGGGTTCTCGCGCGGCGGCATGCCGGCCTGCACGGCTGCGGCCATCTCGGACAGCGCCTTCTGCTGGGCTTCCGGTGGCAGTGGCTTGATGTCCGTCTCGATCTGCGCGGTCATCTGCGCCACGCCCTGCATCACCGCTCGGTCGAACACGCCGCCCATGGCCTTGACGTTGGCGACGCGCGGATCGTTCTTGAACCAGACCGGGTGCGCCGTGCCGCCCCAGGGCAGCGCCAGCGCGGTTTCGTGCTGGCCGGGGACGACGACCTCGGCTGACGCCGTGGCCTCCCACTGCTGATACTGGTTCTGTTCCAGATAGTAGAAGTCGGCGGTGAGGATGCTGAAGATGGTCTGCGTCGACGCGTAGGTCGGCATGCCCTTCCACAGCACCAGGATGTCCAGCGTGTCCAGCCCCGGCGTTTCCAGGCAGATGTTCGCCGCGATCTCGCCGGTGGTGTACATCTGCGCGGTGCCCGGTGACAGCAGCAGGCCCTTGTCGGCGAAGGCCGCGCCCCAGCGCTCCTCGCAGGCCATCATCCAGTTCTGTTCGCCGTTGGTGTCGGTGTAGTGCACGCCGGCATCCAGGCAGGCTTCGACGGCTTCGCTGCCGTACTGCATGAACGGTCCGACCATGTTGCAAAGCACCTGCGTGCCGGTCAGCAGTTCGGTCAGCGCCTCGCGGCTGTGTTCGACCTCGACGACTTCGCAATCGGCGGTTTCGATGCCCGGCACCTTGCCCAGGACTTCGCGGATCCGGTCGCCGTTGCGGCCGGCTGCGATGAACGGAACGTTGAGTTCACGCAGGTATTCGGCCACCAGGCGTCCGGTATAGCCGGACAGGCCGTACACCACGACGGGTTTCTTGCTCATGTGCACTCCTCCTCGCACGGGCCGGGCGGGCGCCGCGGCCGGAAAGCCAGTCGCCGTCGTGTTGGTGTGGTGCTGTTGGCGGCTGACGGATGCGCCGGAGCCTACGGGCGGTGAAGTGGTGGCGGTGCTACCCCGACGGGTAGATCGTCAGCGGCGGAATGGCGGTTGTCGGCCGCGAACCCGGGCGTCAGGTGCGGGCGGCCTTGCGGGCCCGCTTGGCCTCGTACATGGCAGCGTCGCCTTCACAGATGCAGGCGGCGATGGCGGCGTAGGTAATTTCCGGTCGGCGCAGCAGTTCCAGCGCGCGGACGCCCTGCGGACACACATATTTGCGCCAAACAGCCAATGGCGTGCACTGGTGACGACGGCCAGGCGGGGCAAGGGTCGCCAGAAGGTCATGGCGGAAGCTGAAGAGAAAGCGCCGGGTGAAAAGCACGCTGGGATGAAGTGGGCCAAACGACTCAAGCGCGTTTGCGACATTTCCGGGTGATCCGCATGTCCTTGCCGTGTCTTGTCGATCTGATGCCAATCGATGCGATCCGATACCGGGTTGTCAGTCGCGACGACATGACCGCTGGTCAGGATGTCGCCAGTCCTGCGGTCCACACCGTCGGAGAATGTCAGTAGTCGTTGGAGGGACGCGTGGATCGCACAATCGTCATCGCATCTAGAGTGCGACACGGGACACACGGACAGCCCCTGGCAGCGACGCGTGCGGCTTAGCCGGCAGATCTTTCTGCGCGTTCTCGCGTTGGGGGGCGTTGTGTTGGTGCTGCTGCTGGCTGGCAGCTACGTGGTGGCGCTGGATCGGGCGCGCGAGGCCCGTGTGCAAGACATCACGCGCTACATGAATGCGATTGTCGCCGAGCGGGATCGCCAGTTTGCGCGGGTGACCGCTGTCATGCGCCGTTTCAATGAAGAGTTTCTTGCGGACCACACCTCGGATGTCGCGTTCTCGGAAGCTGATTTCTGGGAGCGATTCCAGCGCACCAGCGATGGGGCGGTGCGTAGCCGTCCGGATCGGTATGCCACGCGTGTGGAAGTTGGCAGCGGTCGCCTCGGTCGCATGACCGCATTCGTGGGTGACAATCAGCCCGTCACCGACCCGGACCTGCGCCGGCGATTGCTGATCGCCTGGGATCTGGTGGCCCGGTTCGCCCCGCTGTTGGTGCCGGAAGGGCTTTACCTGCACGCCACCTTTCCCGAGAACGCGCTGGTGATCTGGCACCCCACCTTTCCTTGGGGGCTGGAGGCGCGTGCCGATTTGCGGATGAACGAACTCTCCACCATCGGGCGCACACTACAAAGCCAAAACCCCGACCGGAAACCGGTCTGGAGCGGCGTCTATATCGACCGCACACAGGATGCGTGGGTGCTGTCGCACCTCGCGCCGCTGGACCACGAGGGCCGGCATCTCGTGAATGCCAGCGTCGACATCAATCTGGAGACCATGTCGTCGGAACTGTTGGAGCAGCCGTTCCGGGAGGCCTATACGTTCCTGGTCGCCGATGACCATCGCGTGATCGCGCACCCGGCCGTGGAGTCCCAGGATCCCGAGCGCATCGATGTCCTGCGGTTGGACGACGTCGAGCCCGCGTGGATCGTCGAGGCGGTGCGCGATGCCGATGCCGACAATGGCGTCGCGGTGATCGACCAAGAGGGCACGGAGCGAATCGTGTTCGTCGCTGCCCTGCAAGGCCCGCCGCTTCGTTACGTGCTGCTATACGACCGTAGCCGCCTTGCCGCACTTGCCCGGCGTGACGCCTCCATGGTGCTGATCGCCATGCTGCTGTTGTTCGCGGCGCTGATCGGCGTGATCTACGTGATCGTGCGCGAGCAGGCCAGTGTGCCGTTACGGAATATCCGCCACGTGGTGCGCGCGATTGGCGCAGGTGACTACGCCGCAGTGGCCAGTGGCGAGCGACCACTACCCACCCATCTCAAGAACGAGATCGGCGAACTGGCGACGGTGACGCGGCAGATGGCTGCGGAAGTGGAGCGCACGCGTGCCGACCTTGAGTCGCTGGTTGCCGAACGCACCGTCGCACTGGAGGTGGCCAACGCCAAGCTATCCAGACTGAGCCTGCTGGACGGCCTCACGGGTCTACACAATCGGCGCAGTTTCGATGCGGACCTGGCCAATTTGGTGACCGAGGCGAGACGAGGCGACGGTGATTTCGCATTGATCATGCTCGATGTGGACCACTTCAAGCAGGTCAATGACCGGTTGGGACACGCAGTAGGTGATCAGGCGCTACGCGCCGTGGCCGATGCTTTGCGTGCGTCCAGCCGAAAGAATGATCGGGTGTATCGCTATGGTGGTGAGGAGTTCGCGGTCCTGGTCACACGCCTTGGCGACCATTTCGCCGAGCGCTTTTTCGAGCGGGTGCAGCGTGTCCTGGCGTCCGCGGAGGTCGGTGGTCGAGGTCTGACGGTATCGGCCGGCGTGGCCATTTGCGCGAACGGGGAACCGGATGCATCTGTGCTGATCGAGCGAGCCGACGCCGCGCTGTATCGGGCCAAGGTTGGTGGGCGTGATCGCCTGGAGCGTTTCGATTGACAAGGCTGACGCCTCGCACGACGTTGGGGACAGGTCTTTCATCGTGCGTTTGGCAACATCACTCGCCTCGTATAGTCCCCATCCCGTTACAACGACTTGAGGCATCGACACTTTAGACGCAACGAACAAGTGCAACGCTATCGAAAGCGTGTGCTGCCATGTCAGCCAGCGATCATCACCTGAACGTCGAAAAGCACGCGAAATCTCTGCGGGCGATTGAGGCAGATACGGCTACCCGCGACGATGCGGTGCATGCCGCATACGCGGCAGGTGGCTATCCAGTGTGGGAGATGAGCATTCAGGCGGCTGTCGAACCGGAGACGCGATGCCCTTTCTTCTTCAGGTGCACGGCGAGGATCGAGATCGCCGCCGGTGTGATGCCGGGCAGCCGCGAGGCGCGGCCGAGGGTGTCTGGCTTCGCTTCGTTGAGGCGCTGCTGGACTTCGATGGACAGTCCATGGACGGTGCCGTAGTCCAGATCATCGGGTATCTGGGTGTGGTCCAGCGCCCGCTGGCGGTTGACCTCGGATTCCTGTCGGTCGATGTAGCCGGCGTACTTGGCCTGGATTTCGACCTGTTCGGCGACAGCCTCGGCGGCGTCGCCGTCACCGACGCAGGCGGCGATGGCGGCGTGGGTGATTTCCGGGCGGCGCAGCAGTTCCAGTGCCTGAACACCCTGGGTTAGCGACCAGTCGGCAGGTGCCACGTCGGGACGCACCAGCGTGGTGGCGAGGCGCTTGCGTTCCGTCTCGATGGCTTCGCGCTTGGCGTCGAAGTGCTGCCAGCGGTCGTCGTCGACCAAGCCCAGTTCGCGGCCGGTGGGGGTCAGGCGCAGGTCGGCATTGTCCTCGCGCAGCAGCAGGCGATGTTCGGCGCGGGAGGTGAACATGCGGTAGGGCTCGAGCACGCCGCGGGTGACCAGATCATCGACCAGCACGCCGATGTAGGCCTCGCTGCGGGTCGGCACCCAGGGCGTTTCGTCGGCGACGGCGCGGGCGGCGTTCAGACCCGCGAGCAGGCCCTGCGCGGCGGCTTCCTCGTAGCCGGTCGTGCCGTTGATCTGGCCCGCGAAGTACAGGCCGGGCACGTGCTTTGTTTCCAGCGTGGCCTTCAGCTCGCGCGGGTCGAAGTAGTCGTATTCGATGGCATAGCCGGGGCGGGTGATATGCGCCTGCTCGAAGCCTTCGATGGAATGCACCAGCGCCACCTGCACGTCGTAGGGCAGGCTGGTGGAGATGCCGTTCGGGTAGATCTCCGTGGTGTTCAGACCTTCCGGCTCGATGAAGATCTGGTGCGAATCCTTGTCGGAAAAACGCACGACCTTGTCTTCCACCGACGGGCAGTAGCGCGGGCCAACGCCTTCGATGCGGCCGGCGTACATCGGCGAGCGGTCCAGGCCGCCGCGGATGATGTCGTGCGTTTGCGCATTGGTTCGTGTGATGTGGCAATGCACCTGGCGCGGGTGGTCGGCGCGGCTGCCGAGGAACGAGAACACCGGGCGCGGGTCATCGCCCGGCTGCTCCTGCAGGCGCGAATAATCGATCGTCCGACCGTCGATACGCGGCGGCGTGCCGGTCTTGAGCCGGCCGACGGTGAACGGCAGTTCGCGCAGCTTCGCGGCCAGGCGATTGGACGGCGCATCGCCGGCGCGGCCGCCTTCGGACTGCTGTTCGCCGACATGAATCTTGCCGGCCAGGAAGGTGCCGACCGTGAGCACCACTGCGCGGGCGCGAAAGCGCAGGCCGCCTTCGGTCTCGACGCCAGCGACGTGGTCACCGTCAAAGAGCAGATCGGCGACGGGCTGCTGGAACAGCGACAGGTTCTCCTGACGCTCCAGCGCCTCGCGCACGAAGTAGCGATAAAGCATGCGGTCGGCCTGGGCGCGGGTGGCGCGCACGGCCGGACCCTTGCGGGCATTGAGACGGCGGAAGTGAATGCCGGCGGCGTCCGCGGCCCGGGCCATGACGCCGCCCAGGGCGTCGATCTCCTTGACCAGATGTCCCTTGCCGATGCCGCCGATGGCCGGGTTGCAACTCATCTGCCCCAGCGTGTCGATGCTGTGGGTGACCAGCAGCGTGCGCCGGCCCATGCGCGCGGCCGCCAGCGCGGCCTCGGTGCCGGCATGGCCACCGCCGACGACGATGACGTCGAAGTCTGCGCTCATGAGTCGATCTCCAGCGTTCCCATGTCCAGCAGGACCATCAATGCGGCCCATTGTTCATTTTCCACACCGTTGATCCAGAGCCGGCCGGCCTTGTATTCCAGGTGCACGGCGATCTGGTCGTCCGGGGTGCGCTGGAGAATGTTGTCCTCGATCAGCCCGGGCATCTGTGCCGGCGCCAGGTCGGGGCGCCCGCTGATCTGCATCCAGTGCTCGGCCAGGGGCTCATCCACCAGGATGTCGGCTTCGCCGTTCAGGCGCCGGAGCAGGGTGGACAGCGTCAGCCGGCCCTCGACGGCGCCGGGAATGACATCGATCTTGCCGTCGGCCACGGCGACGCCCCGGTCGGTGACCAAGCGCAGGTTGTTGAAGGTGATTTCGGGACCGGGATGCAGCAGGGCCGGGCCGTATTGCATCAGCAAGGCGGCGACCGCGAGCCGCGTTTCGGGTGACGGCGCCTCGCCGCGGATGACCGGCCGCAGCGCATTGCGGATGCGCACCAGCGTGGGGGCGTCAAAGCGGTCGAAGCGAATCGAGCCGCTGCTGGCGCCCACCGTCTGTTGCGGGGTGGCAAGCCGGTCCAGGGTCAGACGCAGGTCGCCGGAAAGCAGGCCGTCACGCAGCCGCGTGGAGGCGCCGGCGCGCAGTGCGTCCAGCGCGTAGCGCGCATCCCGCTCCGGGTCGAGGAAGCGGATGCGGTCCAGTGAGGCGGACCAGTCGCCGAGCAGCAGTTCGTCCTTGCGGCGTCCGGTGAAGTCCACACCGATGCCCTTGAGCAGCGCCTGACGACCCTGCTGGCCGGTGGCCTCCAGGCGCGGCATTTCGAAATGCGTGGTCAGATCGTCGCCGCCGCGCTGATCGATCACGCCCAGCATGCCTTCGGAGGCGAGGCTGAACTGCTCGCTGTCCGCGCGCAGTGTCTGTCCGGATTCCGGCATCTCCACGCGGGTGCTGCTGTTGCCGGTCAGATAAATCTTGGTGAAGGCCTTGAGCGGCGGCAGTCCGGGCTCGATGCGGCCAGCGCGGAACAGCGGGGCCGGGTCGATCGTGGACTGGATCACCCCACCGAGCAGGCGGCTTTGTCCGCCCAGCGCTTCGGTAGCGCCGAACGGAATCGGGCCGTGGAACAGCTGCGTGTCCATCTTCAGCACCGGGCAGGGCGGTGCGTCGCAGAGGCTGGGTGCCAGCGACAGTTCGACACTTGCGGTCGACGAGAACCAGCCGCGCCGGTAGCGCTCCGAGCGGACCTGAAACGCCCATTCGGGAATCCACTGCTTCAGCCCGCTGTAATAGGCATCCGCCATCACACCCCCGAAATAAACGGGCGAGACACCCAGCAGGGCGATCAGGGCGGCAATGCCGAGGGCAATGGTGGCGCGCATGGCTGCAAACGTGGCGAAGCGACGGCGAATTATACGGGCGTGGGGCCGTTGACCGTCAGGGCGGCGGCGTTGCGTTGCGTCATGGCTTCGAATTTCCGCTGTGCCTGTTAGCATCGGAGGCGTGAATCAACAGGCATCAGCCAGCAAGGACGAGGCGCTTCGCGTGGGTTGGCGCGAATGGGTCGGTTTGCCCGATCTGGGGATCGATCCGATCAAGGCCAAGGTGGATACCGGGGCCCGGACCTCCGCGCTGCACGCGTTTTCGGTGGAGTTGTTCGACCGCGACGGGCAACGGTTCGCCCGCTTCGGCGTGCATCCGGAGCAGGATTCGAACCGCGAGCACTGGTGCGAGGCGCCGGTGATCGACGAGCGCGTCGTTACCGACTCCGGCGGCCATCGTGAGCAGCGACCGGTGATCCTGACCCCGGTGCGCGTCGGCGATGCCGTCTGGCCCATCGAAATGACACTGACCGATCGCGACACCATGCTGTTTCGCATGCTGCTGGGCCGTACCGCCCTGCGCGGCCGGGCGCTGGTCGACCCGGCGGCGTCCTACCTCAGCGCTCCCCCTCCCGAGGAAACCACGTTTTGAAGATCGTCATCCTGTCCCGCAATTCCAGGCTTTATTCGACCAGGCGACTGGTCGAGGCCGGAAAGCAGCGCGGGCACGAAGTGCGGGTCATCGATCCGCTGCGCTGCTACATGCGCATCGTCTCGCACTCGCCGGAAATTCATTACAAGGGCGAGAAGGTCGAGAACGTCGACGCGGTGATTCCGCGTATTGGCGCGTCGATCACGTTCTACGGCACCGCCGTGCTGCGCCAGTTCGAGATCATGGGCACGTATCCGGTCAATGAGTCGGTGGCCATCACCCGCGCTCGCGACAAGCTGCGGGCGCACCAGCTGCTGGCGCGCCGCGGTATCGGCATGCCGGTGACCGGGTTCGCCCATTCACCGGACGACACCGAGGACCTGATGAACATCGTTGGTGGCGCGCCGATGGTGATCAAGCTGCTGGAAGGCACACAGGGCGTGGGCGTGGTGCTCACCGAGACCGAGAAGGCGGCGGAGAGCGTGATCGACGCGTTTCGCGGCCTGAACGTGTACTTCCTGGCCCAGGAATTCATCAAGGAGGCCGGCGGGTCGGACATCCGCTGCCTGGTCATCGGCGACAAGGTCGTCGCGTCGATGAAGCGCCAGGGCAAGGAAGGCGAGTTCCGCTCGAACCTGCATCGCGGCGGCTCGGCCTCGACCATTCGCATCACGCCGGAAGAGCGTTCCACCGCCGTGCGCGCGGCCAAGATCATGGGTCTGAACGTGGCCGGCGTGGACATACTGCGGTCCAATCACGGACCGGTGGTCATGGAGGTGAACTCCTCGCCCGGGCTGGAGGGCATCGAGACCACGACCGGCAAGGACATCGCCGGTCAGGTGATCGAGTTCATCGAAAAGAACCACAAGCCGGGCAAGACCCGGACACGGGGTGCGGGATAAGCCTGTTCTCGGGAGTCAACGAATTTGGCTGATGCCGCGCGGCGCGCGCTGCTCCTGCTCAACCCCAAGGCGCGTAACGGTCATTCCGCCGTGGACGCCGCGATCCGGCGGCTGGAAGCGGGAGGTCTGGAACTGATCGAGCTGGAGCCATCCGGCCCCGATGACGTCGTCCCGCAGATTCTCGAACACGCGGAGGGCGCCGAACTGCTGATTGCCGGTGGCGGCGACGGCACGATGCACACGGTTGCGGAGGCGCTGGACCGGACCGGGCTGACGCTGGGCCTGCTGCCGCTGGGCACCGCCAATGACCTTGCGCGATCGCTGGGCATTCCCGAAGACCTGGAACGCGCCGCCGCGATCATCGTCGACGGCCGCACGGTTCATATCGATCTGGGCGAGGTGAACGGGCACCGGTTCTTCAATGTCGCCCATGTCGGGCTGGCCGCGGAGATTCCGCGCAATACCAGCCAGGTGGAGAAGCGCTATTTCGGCCCGCTCAGCTATCTGTTCGCGGTGTTTCGCACGCTGCGGCGCAGCCGTCGCTTCACCGCCCGGATCACCATCGACGGCAAGCCGCAGGCGCTGCGCAGCAATCAGCTTTCGGTGGCCAACGGGCGGCACTTCGGCGGCGGCATGGTGATCGACGAGGACGCCACGCTGGACAGCGGGCGGCTGGTCTTGTCGAGCTGGAAGCTGCGTTCGTTCTGGCGCCTGGTGCTGATCGGTCTGGCGATGCGTCGCGGGCAGCACCACTACTTCAGCGAGGTGTCGCAGGCGACCGGCCGGCGCATCGATGTCGAGACCGACCGGCCCTACCGGCTCACCGCGGATGGCGAGGAAATCGGGCATACGCCGGCGAGCTTCCGGGTACATCCCCGTAAGATTGCGGTCAGAGTGAGCCAGGACGACACCGGAGAGCAGCATGTTGATGGATGACAGGCTCGTGGCGCTGAATGCCGTGATCGGGCACTGCCGGGAGCTCGCCGAGCTCTACCGCGGCGATCGCACGGGCGTGGACGCCGAGGCGCAATCGCTGTTCTCCGCGCGCCGCGACGCATCGCTGGCCGAGACCTTCGATGGAATCGAGGATCAGCTGGAGCAGGCGGTTGCCGATGCGCTGAAGCACGAGCTGCCGGATGGTCTCGCGGAGTCGCTGGCCCGATTGCGGACGCTGATCTCGCAGCATCGCGACTCCCTTGGCGACCTGAGCCGGTAGCTGTCTCGTGGCCGAGCCCTTCCAGATTCACGGGCAGACGATCGCGCCGGGCGAGACCCGGACCGTCGATCTGCCGGTCGCCCAGCTCTACACCGATGATCAACTGACGATGCCGGTGCGGGTGGTGCGGGGTCGCCGGCCGGGGCCGACGGTGTTTCTGTCGGCGGCGATTCATGGCGACGAGATCAATGGCGTCGAGATCATCCGCCGCGTGTTGCGCCTGCCCGGCCTGAAGACGCTCAGAGGCACGCTGCTGGCGGTGCCGATCGTCAACGTCCACGGCTTTCTGCGTCATTCGCGCTACCTGCCGGATCGGCGGGATCTCAACCGCAGCTTTCCCGGTAGCGAAACGGGGTCGGTGGCTGCACGGCTGGCGAATTTGTTCCTGGAGCAGGTCGTTGCGCGATCCGATGTGGGGATCGACCTGCACACCGGCGCCATCCACCGCCCCAACTTCCCGCAGATTCGAGCCAATCTGGCGCATGAGCAGACCGAGGCGCTGGCGCGGGCGTTTGGTGCGCCGCTGATTCTCGATTCCCCGCCGGTGGAGGGCACGTTGCGCGACTACACCACGCAGCACGACGTGCCGGTGCTGCTTTACGAATCGGGTGAGGCGCTGCGCTTCGACGAGACTGCGATTCGCATCGGTGTCGCCGGCGTGCGCAGCGTGCTGCGGGAGCTGGGGATGCTCGCTGCCTCGCGCGCACCCAAGCGCAAGGCCCACAAGGGGCCGATCATTGCGCGGGGCAGCGGCTGGGTGCGCGCGTCACGCTCCGGCGTCCTGCGAACCCTGGTGCCGCTGGGTGCCTGGGTCGAGGCCGGTCAGCGTCTGGCCGTGGTCGCCGACCCGTTCGGTGAGACGGAGACCTTCCTGACCGCCGGCTATTCCGGGGTCGTGATCGGCCGGCTCTGCCTGCCGCTGGTGCACGAGGGCGACGCGGTGATGCACATCGCCCGGATCGACGGCGCGCGCGAAGGCGAGGCGCTCGGCGGGTCGGTGCACGACATGGACGGATTGCCCGTCGAGCCGAGAATTGTCTGAGTCCGCAATGCCTCGCGGGCGGGTCGATTGACAATTTCCGGGCTGATCACCCTGCAAAGGCGGGGGGTGGCGGTGATATACTCCCGCGTCGCCCGGCCCTGCCGAATTTGCACGGCCTACGGGCAACTCTTGATTTGGCGTCGAATGACGCTGCCACGGTCCGCCAGCCAGTCATGCGCCACCGATTTTTTCGCGCGGGCTTGGCCGACACACGCCGGGAAAACACGTGACACGACACTTCAAAACCAGGAAAGGCTTGGATCTGCCGATCAGTGGAACGCCTGAGCAGGTGATACACGACGGGCCGGCGATCGAGCGGGTCGCCGTGATCGGACATGACTACGTCGGCATGAAACCGACGATGCTGGTCACCGAGGGCGACAAGGTAGCCTGCGGCCAGCCGCTGTTCGAGGACAAGAAGAATCCGGGCGTGTTGTTCACCGCGCCGGCCAGCGGGGTGGTCGAGGCGATCAACCGTGGCAACAAGCGCGTGCTGCAATCGGTGGTCATCCGCATCGAGGGCGATGACGCCGTCGAGTTCAAGACCTACGCGCCCGGCGAGCTGGGTTCGCTGGAGGCCGACGCCGTTCGCGAGCAGCTGGTCAGCTCCGGCCTCTGGGCGGCGTTCCGCACGCGGCCGTACAGCAAGTCGCCCAAGGTCGGGTCCGCGCCGCGTTCGATCTTCGTCACCGCGACCGATTCCAACCCGCTGGCGGCCGATCCGGCCGTGGTGATCGCCGAGCAGCCCGAGGCCTTCAACAACGGTCTGACCGTACTCAAGCGGTTGACCGACGGCCCCGTCTTTGTCTGCCAGCGGCCGGACGCCAAGCTGCCGCACAGTGACGATGCCCAGATTCAGACGGCGACCTTCGAAGGGCCGCATCCGTCGGGTCTCGCCGGCACGCACATCCACCATCTGGACCCCGCCGGCGCGGGTCGGATCGTGTGGCATGTCGGCTACCAGGACGTGATCGCGATCGGCAAGCTGTTCACCGAGGGCCGGTTGTTCACCGACCGCGTGGTCGCCGTGGGTGGCCCGCCCGTCGCCAACCCGCGCCTGATCCGGACCCGGCTCGGCGCCTGCGTCGAAGCGGTGATTTCCGGCGAGACGATCGAGGATGTCGACTGCCGGCCGATCAGCGGATCGGTCTGGGGCGGCCGGCGCGCCAGCGGCTGGGCCGCCTATCTGGGCCGGTTCCACACGCAGATCAGCTTCGTGCCGGAACCCAAGACCCGCCAGTTGTTCGGCTGGGTGCGCCCGGGCGGCGACAAGTTCTCCGTGATGAACGTGTTCTTCTCGGCGCTGCAGCGAGGCAGCCGCCGGTTCGCGTTCTCCACCGCGGAGAACGGCAGCCCGCGGGCCATGGTGCCGATTGGCAACTACGAGAAGGTCATGCCGCTGGATATCCTGGCCACGCAGCTGCTGCGCGCCATCGTCGTGCGCGATACGGATACCGCCCAGCAGCTGGGCTGTCTGGAGCTGGACGAGGAGGATCTGGCGCTTTGTTCCTTCGTCTGCGTGGGCAAGTACGACTTCGGGCCGCATTTGCGCGCGAGCCTCGAGCAGATTGAGGTGGAAGGCTGATGAGAGATTTTCTGGACAGAATGCATCCGCTCTTTGCCAAGGGCGGCAAGTTCGAAAAGTATTACGCCGTCTACGAGATGGTGGATACGTTCTTCTACTCGCCGGGCGATCTCACCCGCGGCGCGCCGCACGTCAAGGACGGTATCGACCTCAAGCGCGTGATGATCTACGTGTGGCTGGCGGTGCTGCCGTGCGCGGCGTTCGGGTCGTGGAACATCGGTTACCAGGCGCATACGGCCATGGCCGAGCTGGGTGTGGAGACCATCCCCGGCTGGCGTGGCGCCATCATCCATCTGTTTTCATTCACGGACCCGAACAGTGTCTGGAGCAACTTCTGGCACGGGCTCTGGTATTTCCTGCCGATTTACGTGGTCACCTTCGTGGTGGGTGGCGTCTGCGAGGTGATCTTCGCGGCGATCCGCAATCATGAGGTCAACGAGGGCTTCTTCGTCACCTCGATTCTCTATGCGCTGATCATGCCGCCGACGACCCCGCTGTGGATGGTCGCCCTCGGGATCATCTTCGGCGTGGTCATTGGCAAGGAAGTGTTCGGCGGTACCGGCAAGAACTTCCTGAACCCGGCGCTGACCGGTCGTGCCTTCCTGTATTTCGCCTACCCGGCCGCGCTGTCCGGCGACGCGGTGTGGACCGCCGTCGACGGCTTTTCCGGTGCGACCCCGCTGGGTCTGGCCGCCGCGGGCGGTGTCGAGGCGCTGGCCGCCAATGGCATCACCTGGATGGATGCCTTCATCGGCACGATCCAGGGTTCCATCGGCTCGACCTCCGCGCTGCTCTGTCTGCTTGGTGGCGCCTTCCTGATGATCACCGGTGTCGCGAACTGGCGGATTCCCGCCGGTGTTGCCGTGGGCATGGCGTTGACCGCGTGGCTGTTCAACGTGATTGGCGGCGACAACCCGATGATGGGCATGTCGCCGGCCTGGCACTTCGCGCTCGGCGGCATGGCCTTCGGCATGTTCTTCATGGCGACGGATCCCGTCTCGGCTTCGCACACGAACACGGGTCGCTGGATTTTCGGCGCGCTGATCGGTTTCATGACGGTGCTGATCCGCGTGGTCAACCCGGCATTCCCGGAAGGGATCATGCTGGCCATCCTGTTCGCCAATATCTTCGCTCCGCTGATCGACTACGGCGTGATGCAGGCCAACGTTCGCCGGCGCGCCAGACGCATGGCCACGGCCGACGCCGCTTGAGGACCTTCAGATGCCCGGTTTGATGCAAAAAGGAAAGGACAGCGTTTTTGGCACCGTGCTGGTGGCGCTGGCCGTGTGTCTGGTCTGCTCGGTGGTCGTGTCGTTCGCGGCCGTTTCGCTGCGCCCCGTGCAGGACAACAACAAGACGGTCGATCGCAAGCGCAACATCCTGTCGGTCGTGGGCATGCTGGACCCGTCCAAGCCCGTGGACGAGCAGTTCAGCCAGTTCGAGACACGCGTCATCGACTTCGACACCGGCGAGTACGCGCCGGAGATGAACACCGAAGAATTCGATCAGCGCAAGTCGTCCAAGGACCCGGAACTGTCGATCAACCTGACGGCCGAACAGGATCTCGCCGACATCAAGCGGCGCGAGAAGTACGGCCAGGTTTATCTGGTGCGCAACGACGACGACTCGATCCGTTTCATGGTGCTGCCGGTCCGCGGTTACGGCCTGTGGTCCACGCTGTACGGCTTTCTGGCGCTGGAAGGCGATGGCAAGACGATTGTCGGCCTGTCCTTCTACGAGCACGCGGAAACGCCGGGGCTGGGCGGCGAAGTGGACAATCCCAAGTGGAAGGCGTTGTGGCGCGGCAAGAAGGCCTACGACGAGGAGTGGGAGCCGCGGGCAACCGTGATCAAGGGCACCGTGGACCCCAGTCGCGAAGAGTCCAAGTATCAGGTTGACGGTCTGGGCGGCGCGACGCTGACCAGTCGTGGTGTCGACCACCTGATTCACTTCTGGCTGTCGGAAGACGGTTACAAGCCATTCATTCAGCGCGTCGCGGACGCATGAGGATTCATCATGGCTGAAGAATCTCCAAAGAAAGTTCTGCTCGATCCGCTACTGGATAACAATCCGATCGCGTTGCAGATTCTCGGAATCTGCTCGGCGCTGGCGGTCACGAGTTCCCTGCTGACGTCGTTGATCATGTGTCTGGCGCTGACCAGCGTGGTCGCCTGTTCGAACGCCTCGATCAGCATGATCCGCAACCAGATTCCCTCGTCGATCCGCATCATCGTGCAGATGACCATCATCGCGTCGCTGGTGATCGTGGTGGATCAGGTGCTCAAGGCTTACGCCTTCGAGGTGTCCAAGAAGCTGTCGGTGTTCGTCGGGCTGATCATCACCAACTGCATCGTCATGGGTCGCGCCGAAGCGTTTGCGATGAAGAATCCGCCCGGTGTTGCCTTCCTTGATGGCCTGGGTAACGGTCTCGGCTACTCGCTGATCCTGATCGTGGTCGGCACCGTGCGAGAACTGTTTGGCTCCGGCTCGCTGCTGGGCTACCAGATCCTGCCGCTGGCCACCGAAGGCGGCTGGTACCAGCCCAACGGCCTGCTGCTGCTGCCGCCGAGCGCGTTCTTCATCATCGGCATCTTTATCTGGATTCTGCGGAGCCGGAAGACCGAACAGGTCGAACACCCGGACTACCAGATCCACGAGGTCCACCGGTCGGAGGCTGCTTAAATGGTCGATCTCGTCAATCTGTTCATCAAGGCGGTTTTCGTTGAAAACCTGGCGCTGTCCTTCTTCCTGGGCATGTGCACCTTTCTGGCCGTGTCCAAGAAGATCTCCACGGCCATCGGTCTCGGGGCCGCCGTGGTCGCGGTGCAGACGCTGACGGTGCCGCTGAACAACCTGATCTACCAGTTCCTGCTGAAGGACGGCGCGCTCGCCTGGGCCGGCCTGCCGGAGGTCGATCTCTCGTTCCTGGGCCTGATCAGCTACATCGGCGTGATCGCGGCCTCGGTGCAGATCCTGGAAATGGCGCTCGACAAGTTCGTGCCCGCGCTCTACAACGCGCTCGGCATCTTCCTGCCGCTGATCACGGTGAACTGCGCGATCCTGGGCGGCAGCCTGTTCATGGTTGAACGCGACTACAACTTCGCCGAATCCGTGACCTATGGTCTGGGGTCGGGCGTGGGCTGGGCGCTGGCGATCACCGCGCTGGCCGGCGTGCGCGAAAAGCTGAAGTACTCGGATGTGCCGGACGGGTTGCAGGGGCTGGGCATCACGTTCATCACGGCCGGGCTGATGGCGCTGGGCTTCATGGCGTTCTCGGGCATCCAGCTCTGACGCGTCATCTCGCATTGATCGCGGGCCGGCGCGCCGGCTCGCAGCAGGAAGAGGTAACACCACATGGTTGAAATCGGACTCGGAGTCGGACTGTTCACCGCCGTCGTGCTGTCGCTGGTGATGGTCATTCTGTTCGCCAAGTCGAAGCTGGTCGCGTCCGGCACCGTCAACATCGAGATCAATGGTGAGAAAACCATCCAGGCGCCGGTGGGTGGCAAGCTGCTGGGTGCCCTGGCCGACAACAAGCTGTTCGTTTCGTCGGCCTGCGGCGGCGGTGGCACCTGCGCGCAGTGCCGGGTCAAGGTGACCGAAGGCGGCGGGTCGATCCTCCCGACCGAGGAGTCGCACATCACCAAGCGCGAGGCGCGCGATGGCGACCGCCTGTCCTGTCAGGTCACGGTCAAGCAGGACATGAAAATCCGGGTGCCGGAAGAGGTCTTCGGCGTCCGCCAGTGGCGGGCCAAGGTGCGCTCGAATCACAACGTCGCGACCTTCATCAAGGAACTGGTGCTGGAGTTGCCGGAAGGCGAGAACGTCGACTTCCGGGCCGGCGGTTACATCCAGATCGAGTGCCCGCCGCACACGGTGCACTACAAGGATTTCAAGGTCGAGGAGCGCTTCCACGAGGACTGGGACCGCTTCAATCAGTGGCAGTACACCTCGGTGGTCAAGGAGAAGGTCATTCGCGCCTACTCCATGGCGAACTACCCGGAAGAGCGCGGCATCATCATGCTCAACGTGCGTATCGCCTCACCGCCGCCCGGCAAGGACTATCCGCCGGGGCAGATGAGCTCGTTCATCTTCAACCTGAAGCCGGGTGACGAGGTGACGATCTCCGGGCCGTTCGGGGAGTTCTTCGCTCGCGAGACGGACAACGAGATGGTGTTCGTCGGCGGCGGCGCCGGCATGGCGCCGATGCGCAGCCACATCTTCGATCAGCTCAAGCGCATCCACACCAATCGCAAGATGAGCTTCTGGTACGGCGCGCGCTCCAAGCGCGAGATGTTCTATGTCGACCATTTCGACAAGCTTGCCGAAGAGAACGACAACTTCGAATGGCATGTCGCGCTGTCCGATCCCAAGCCCGAGGACAACTGGGAGGGCTACACCGGCTTCATCCATCAGGTGCTGCATGACAACTACCTGAAGGATCACCCGGCGCCTGAGGATTGCGAGTACTACCTCTGTGGTCCGCCGATGATGAACGCGGCCGTGATCGACATGCTGGAAAACCTGGGTGTCGAGCGCGCCAACATCATGCTGGACGACTTTGGCGGCTAGAGGCGGCCACCGGGAACGTTCGGCGGCGACGCTGTCGGATACAGTGTAGAACCCATAGCCGGGAGAGAACTGATGGCGTTATTTCTGGTGACATTCGTGATCATGCTCGTCGTGGTCGCGGCGATGTCGGTCGGCGTGATGGCCCGCCGGGAGCCGATCAAGGGATCCTGTGGCGGCCTGAACAAGCTTGATGGTATTGACTGTGCCTGCAAGGGCAGTTGCGATGGAGACTTCCGCGCCGAGCCGCGCGGTGCGTCGCGGGCGTATCGGGCATAGACTCGCGTCAGACAACGCGCAAGGGGAGGCGAATGCTGCACTCGATCAAGGCGAAGGACTACATGACCGCGAATCTGGTGACGCTGTCACCGGACACCAACGTCATGGAAGCCATCCGCATTCTCCTCGACAAGGGCATTTCCGGGGCTCCTGTGGTCGACAAGATGGGCCGGCTCGTGGGCCTGCTGTCCGAAAAGGACTGCATGCGCGTGGCCACCCATGCCGGCTACTACGGCGAGGCCGGGGGCAAGGTCTCCGAGTTCATGAGCCCCGACGTCGTGACCGTGGACGGCGATACCAGCGTGATCGAGATCGCCAAGATGTTCATGGAAAAGCCGTTCAAGCGGTATCCGGTGGTGGATGACAACCGGCTTATCGGGTCCATCTCCCGTCGCGACGTGCTCAAGGCGATTCTCGCGATCCACGAGCACGTCTGGTAGCTCGCAGCCATTCCGATCGGGTCCCCGCCACGATCCCGTTGACCTCAACATTGCTTGAGGCTCGATAGTGCCCGTCACGGGCTCGCATCCGGCGAGCATCAGACGGGAGAACCCCCAGTGCAGCACGCAGTCCGCCCGGCGATCGGGCCCATGACTCTCTCCTTTCCGACGACGCGACTCGCATGAGGCCGTCCGCCGCCAGCGCGGCTGATGATCAGCGTCCGCCGGAGCCCGGCGAATGGCGTGCCGTACTGCGACTGGCGCCGTATCTGCTGCAGTTCCGGGGCCGCGTGCTGATTGCCGTGCTGTGCCTGATCGGCGCAAAGGTCGCGACCGTGACACTGCCGGTGGCGCTCAAGCACATCGTCGACAGCCTCGACCAGGCCGAGCAGGCGGTCATCGTGCTGCCGCTGGCGATGTTGCTGGCCTATGGCGGGCTACGCTTCGCGACCGTGGCGTTCGGCGAGTTGCGCGATCTGGTTTTCGGGCGCGTGACCGAGCGGGCGATGAGCCGCGTCGCGCAGGAGGTGTTCCGTCACCTGCACCAGCTCGATCTGGAATTTCATCTGGCCCGCCGTACCGGCGGGCTGTCCAGGGACATCGAGCGTGGCGTGGCCGGTATCCGTTTCTTGCTGCGGTTCATGGCCTTCAACATCATTCCAACGCTGATCGAGATCGCCCTGGTGGCTGGCATCCTGCTGGTCGGCTACTCCTGGACCTACGCCGGCGTCATCGCGCTGGCGGTGATCATCTACATCGCGTTTTCCGTGATCGTGACCGAGTGGCGCACCGCCTACGTGCGCGAGCAGAACCGGCTCGCCTCACGCGCCAACACCCGGGCGATCGACGCGCTGCTGAACTTCGAGACCGTCAAGTACTTCGGCAACGAGGGCTTCGAGGCCGGGCGTTACGGCGACAGTCTCGCCGAGTGGGAAGCCGCGATGGCGAAAAATCGGCTGTCGCTGGCGTCCCTGAACCTGGGGCAGGCGCTGATTGTCGGGATCGCCGTCACCGTGATGATGATCATGGCGGCGCGGCAGGTTGTCGACGGCAGCATGACGCTGGGCGATCTGGTGCTGGTCAACGCCTACATGCTGCAACTGTTCGTGCCGCTGAATTTCCTCGGATTCGTTTACCGCGAGATCAAGCAGGCGCTGGCGGACATCGGGCGCATGTTCCGCCTGACCGACATCACACCGACGGTTCAGGACCCGGACACGCCTCTGGCTCTGCCCAGAAAGCCGGTGCCGGTGGTCTTCGAGGCCGTCGAGTTCGCCTACGATGCCCGCCGCCGCATTCTCGACGGCGTCGACTTTCGCATCGAGGCGGGCGAGACCGTGGCCATCGTCGGTGCCAGCGGCGCCGGGAAATCCACGATCGCGCGTCTGCTGTTCCGCTTCTACGACGTCGACGGCGGGGTGGTCCGCGTGGACGGCACGGACATCCGTGCGTTCTCCCAGGCCAGTTTGCGCGCGAATGTCGGCGTGGTGCCGCAGGATGCCGTGCTGTTCAACGACACGCTCGGCTACAACATCGCCTACGGGCGGCCCGATGCGTCGGCGGCGGACATCCGCGATGTGATCCGGCTGGCCCACCTGGAGGCCTTCGTGAACCACCTGCCGGATGGGCTGGAGACTCAGGTGGGCGAGCGCGGGCTGAAGCTGTCGGGCGGAGAGAAGCAACGGGTCGCCATCGCGCGCGCCGTGCTCAAGCGGCCGGGCATTCTGGTATTCGACGAGGCCACGAGTTCGCTGGACTC
>NZ_CAXFCL010000205.1:0-4725 GCF_964000955.1 uncultured Abyssibacter sp. | reverse complement strand
TTGAACATGAACAGGCCTTCGACCGTGTGGCCGGCCTCCAGCAGGCGATGCGCCGCGACGGCGGAATCCACGCCGCCGGACAGGCCGACGATGACCAGGCTCATGGCGCGAGGTGATGGAGCAGGGCGAGCGGATGACGAACGCCGGCCAACCAGTCCTCGACGCAGCGCAGCACCATGGGGCTGCGCAGGGGCGCGGTCGGTGTTCGCAGCTCATCGGGCTCGGCCCAGAACGCGCGGACAATTCCGTCATCCAGTTCCTTGCTGGCGGGTTCGGGGTCGACGCCGCCCGAGAAGGTTACGCGGACGAAAGTGTCCGGCGCGGTGTCCTCCGGAGTCTCGCCGCGGGACCAGACGTAGATGCCCAGCAGCGTCGACGGATGAAAGCGATAACCCGTCTCCTCGAACGTTTCCCGGATGACGGCGTCGATCAGCGTTTCGCCCGGTTCCCAGTGACCTGCGGGCTGATTCCATTCCAGGCCGTTGCGGGTCTGTTCCTCGACCAGCAGGAAACGACCCTGGCGCTCAACAACGGCCGCGACGGTGACGTGCGGGTGCCAGCTCACAGCTGGCCTTGCTGCCTCAACCGGTACCAGCCCTGCGGATCGGGTCGGCCCAGTGAGCCGCTGATGAGATTGCCAAGCACCGGGTCGGCGGTGGAGCGCAGTTTCAGGCGGCCGTCCAGCGCATAGCTGCGCGCGACGGGATCGACCCGCACCGTGCCTTCCAGCGCGACCGGGCCGCCGGTGTCGGACAGCGTGCCGACCAGCGCCTGCTCCTCCAGCACGAACCGGGCTTCGAAATCGCCCAGGGCGTAGTTCTTCGGCCCGAAGGCCCAGGCCAGATCCCTGACCGTGACGGTGCCGTCGACATCGCTGAACCGGTCGGCTGACAGCCTCAGCGAACGGACATCCAGGCTGGCTCCGCCGCCGATGCCGATGCCGTCGAGTTCGGCGATGCCGAGCAGATCGGTGATGTTGAAGCGGCCCTGCACGGCGCTGAGTTGCACGGTTCCCCAGGGTGTGACGGACACCTCGCCGGTGACGGGACCGCGGGCGACATCGGCCTGAACGAGGCCGGCGAAACGCAACAGCAGCAGCTTCCACGGCTGCCAGTCCCAATGCGCGTCCTCGGCGACCGGACGGTTCTGGAAAAAGATGCTGTCGACCTTCGCATCGACGATGGTGCCGGTGATGCCGTGCAGCGTGACCGGCGATTCCGCCGGCGCTACCCAGCCGTAGACGGTCCGGACCGGGAGGAAGATCACCAGCCCGATGACGAAGGCGACCAGAAACGCGACGATCAGACGGGTCATTGGCGAGCCAGTCCCAGCCGCGCCTCGACCTGGCCGGGCTGCGTTTGCGAGCCGACATCGGCCGAATCCACGGTCATGCCATGGCGGGATTCGAGTTGGTGCAGCCAGCGCACGGTCCGGTTGAATTCCACGCCTTCCAGCCAGACTCGGACGCGATCGTCGCCTTCCGGCTGTACGCGGCGCACACCCTGGCCGAGGCCAGCGGATTTGCCGGTCTGGTCGACCACGGCCAGCAGCGAGCGATTCTGTGCCGCCGCCGTCGTCGGCGCACCGGAGGACGCGGTGGCCTGGCGCGCCAGCGGGGCGGCAGCGGCGAGTTCCGCCGCCAGCGAGCGTTCCACTTCCAGCTGGGAGGCGACGCGTTCGCGGCCCATCGCCAGCGGCTCCCAGATCAGCAGGTAGTAGAGCAGGGCGACCAGCACCGCGGCGCCACCGCTGACCAGCCGACGCTCGCGGGGCTCCAGAGCCAGGTAGCGCGCCTTGAGCGATTCCAGGGCGGGCGTCATGCCGAGGTCACCGGTGACAGACGCAGGCGCACCTTCACACCATCGCTGGCCGCATTGGCCGACAACACTTCGAACTCTACCCCCGACTGCTTGGAAAACTCCCCGCGCAGTGTTTCCAGTGCCTGCAGGTCATCGCCTTCCAGGCTCAGGAACAAGGTTCCGTCCCGGAACTGCAGTTCCGAAATCGTGAACTCCGCGCCGCTGGCGAACGCCTGACGTGTCTGGTCGAGCAGAAACAGAAAACCGGTTGCACCCTTCGGGTTCTGCAGAGCGCGGAGCTGCTGCTCCAGCTGGGTGCGAACCTCGACGATGCGCTGCTCGGCGGGGAACAGCTCGCGGAATGTCTGAATGTTGGCCTGCTCCAGCGTCGTCAGCTCCGCCTGCTGGCGGGCAAGGTCGACTGCCTGATAGATCGTTCCCAATCCGATGAGCAGGCCGGCCAGCACGGCAGCCGTCAGCCAGGGCCTCCACCATTGGGATTGTTCAGAGGCCGGCCGGAAGGCGCCCTGGAGCAGGTTCAGCGCGTGCGGCTGCAGGCTCCAGCGGGCCAGATGTTCCAGGCCGTTGCTGATGCGTTCCTCCGCGGTGCCGGCGAGCGCGGCATCGGGTCGCGCCGCGCCTTCCACCAGCAGCAGCCTGGGCGGCGTGTCCGTGCCGAGACGGCCCATGACGATCGGCAGCAGCGCCTCATCCACCGCGGCGCACTGTTGCCGGTCGCGGAGCAGAATGCGATCGGTTTCGATCCACAGGACGGCGGCCTGGTCGGCGTCGGGTGGCAGCAGCTGGGCGTCGATATGGGCCGCATCGACACGGGCAGGCGACTCGTCAAAGGCGGCGAGGTAGGCGGCGAGACGCTCGCTGCGCATCGCGGCCACGTTGTGTTCTCCCGTCGGGGTCTTGCCGCCCAGCGCGAAATGCATCGCGTCCACGTCGTCGGCCAGCTGTTCTTCCAGCGCATAGGGCAGGGCCTGCATCAGCCGCGCGCGCTGGCGGATGGGCAGGTCCACACTGGTGACCAGCGCGTCCTCGGCAGGGAGCATCAGCACGATGCGATCGTCCGACGTCGCCGTCTCGATCAGCGAGGACAGCGGACCGCGTGTCGCGGCGTCGAACTCCCCCGAGCTGTGCCGCGTGATGCAAGCGGCGCTGGCATCCGGGCCGGGGTGGCTCAGGCGAATGAACAGGGTTCGGCGCACGGATCTTCGGTGAATGCAATCAGAGTGGACGGATCATGCGAACGGCATGCCTGCCGACGGCGGTTTGATCCGAGTCAAAGCGTATCCCGGCTTTGGTAGACGACACGCGCCTGACCTTGCGCGCTTCGAAAGACAAGAGAGTACAGCCTCACCCGACCTCTGCCAATCGTGGCTTCGCCCTGGATCAGGAAATAGTTCGTGCTCACGGACAGTCCCTGAACGTCCACGGCCGGGCCCAGGATGGCGTCGTTGGTCACGACATCCAGTGTCTCGGCCGGTTCCTCCGCGCGCGTCTCCACAAAGGCGGCGACGTCGCCAGGGGACGGGTTGTTGCTCATGGCGAGCAGCAGTTCCGCCGGCGCCGTGTTGATATTGATCGCGGTCTCTTCGGGTAGCGCGGTGACGAATGGCAGCAGCGCCTGGAACAGTTCGGGTGACACGCCTTCGACCAGGCGGAGTTCCGTGACGCTGGTGAACGGTCGATTCGCCGCGCGGTAGGCCGGCGAGCGGGAGAAGTAGATGCCGTCCTCCGCGCCTCCGGGAAAGCGGGGTTCCACGTCCGGGTCGATCCAGTCCTGGATCGCGGAGACCAGCTGCTCCGGATCGGGTGTCGGTGCGCTCCCGTCCAGGCGGATGTTGAGAATCAGGCGCTTGAAGATCTCGACGTACAGCGGTTCGGCACTGGCCAGGTTGTTGAGGTTGAAACGACCCTGCAAATCCGCGATGCGACCGGTGACGACGCCGTTGTCGACGGGCAGGTAGTCCACCGGTGTGGCCCAGAACTCGCCGAGATGGTCGATGTTGTTGTCCTGCCCGTCCTTCTCCAGCAGCGTCGTGGCCCAGTCGGCGACACCGCGTGCAACCCACCAGGCCTGCTCGGAATGTTTCAGGGCTTCCGTGCGATGAAACGAGACATTCTGGCGATAGGCCAGCGAGGCGGCGGCAATGCTGGCCAGCGCCATGACGAAGATGGCGGTCAGCACCGCCACGCCGCGTTGCCGGCGACCGCTCATGTCGAGGTCTCGGTGGTGGTGATGCGATAAAGCGCCCGCAGCTCCCCCCAGCGCCGTGTCTCGAACCGCAGCTCGATCACCTGCGGCGTCGCGGCCAGATCGGTGCCTCCGGTGGTCGGGTCCGGCACCGGCCACTGTTCCGTCCATTCCTTTTGCCCGTCCAGAAAGCGCCACTGCAGGCTGATCACGTCATCCAGCAGCACGACCTCGCTGACCTGAGTGTCCTGGACTCGGTCGAGCTGTGCCCACGAATAGCGGATCAGCTCCTCGTCCTCCAGCCCGTAGGCGACACGCTCCAGACTGCTCACGCTAAGATTCATGGGGTTACGTCGACCACCTCGAGTAAATTCGAGGTCTTGCGTGTCGGTTAGGAAGACCGCGGGACGCGGATCGCCGAACTCGTCGCGGATGGCGCGCGCACGAATTTGCTCGATGTCCTGTTCCAGGCGGAACAGGGCCATTTGCAGCGATCGCGTGTCGTCCAGCGATTCCTCGATGTCCGCCCGCGAGTTCAGCACGGTCATCAGGCCGCCGTAGGCCATCGCCGAGAAGATCACGAAGATGGCGATCGCCACCATCAGTTCGAGCAGCGTGAAGCCCCGCATCCGGTGTTGTTGGATGGTGGCACTCATGGCTTGGGCAGAAAGCCGGACAGCTCGGCCGCCTGACGCTCGTCGGCGAAGGCGGCGACATCGA
>NZ_CAXFCL010000204.1:0-23832 GCF_964000955.1 uncultured Abyssibacter sp. | reverse complement strand
GCCAGTGCCAGCAGCGCGCCCTGCCCGATGCCGCCGGACAGCGCCGCATACCCGAGAACGGCGTAGAACACGGGACAGGGCAGCAACGCCACCAGCGCGCCGGCGCCCGCCATGGTGCCGGTGCCGGCATGTCGGCGCCGATGCAGCAGCGGAATCATCAGCAGGACCGCGCCACCGACCACGCCGATCAGGCCCAGCATCCAGACATCCGCGCCGACGTTGAACTGCCAGCGCCCCCAGACCGCGGCGCCCAGCCATCCGGCCAGCGCGCCCATCGCGACGATCACGCACAGCCGGGAGCACTGTGCGGCAACGATCTCGAGGGCGGAATCGCTCGCCCTGCAGTGATGACGATGCCGGGACTGCACCCCGGCGAGCATCAGCCCGCAGGTCGCTCCGCAATGCGGCGCGGCCGCCAGGCCCAGCGCGGCGAAACCGCCCATGGTCAGCGCGGTCGGTCCGATCACCGCGGATCCTCCTCGTCGGCATCGGGCATGCGATTCTCAAGCCGGTCGTACTGACCGGAACTGAGGGCCCACAGCAGCCCCCAGATCGCGCCGCCGACCAGCACCAGGCTCAGCGGGATCAGCAACCACAGGCTGCTCATGCCACCACCCCCGCCGGCTCACCGGACTCGTTTCGCAGGCTGCGATCCGGCCGGATCGCGTTGGCGACCACCCAGGCGGAACTGGTCGCCATGCCGATCGCGGCGCCCCAGGGGGGCAGAAAGCCCATCGCGGCCAGCGGGTAGACCGCGGCGTTGTAGGCCAGCGCCCAGGTCACGTTCTGGGCGATGCGACGCCGCACCGAACGGGCCGCGCGAATCAGATGGGTCACGCCGCCGAGACGACCGTCGAGCAGGATTGCGTCGGCGCTGGATTGCGCCAGCCCGGTCCCCGTGCCCAGCGCGATGCCCACGTCGGCGGCGGCCAGGGTCGGCGAATCATTGATGCCATCACCCACCATCGCCACACGACGCCCCTGGCGCCGCAGGCCCTCGACGTAGGCCAGCTTGTCCTCCGGCGAGCAGCCGCCGCGCACGACATTGACCGCCAGCCCGTCCGCGAAGCGTTGCGCCGCCTCCGGGGTATCGCCACTGAGTACGTGAATCCGGCAGCCCAGCGATTGCAGGTCTTCCAGCGTCCGCCGCGCATCCTCACGCTCGCGCGCGGCGAGTCCGAACACCGCCTGCAGCCGACCCTCCACCGACAGCGCCACCCAGGTCAGGTCGGGGCGCGGGCTGGCGCCCAGCGCGGACAGATCGTCGGCATCGGCCGTGCGCAGTTCGACACCCTTTTGCTCCACCGTGCCGGACACCCGACCCCGTTCCACCCGCACCGCCGCGGCGGCGGGCCCATCAATATCGTCGAATGCCCTGGCGATCGGATGGGTACTGGCCCGCTCCACCGCCGCGGCGAAGCGCAGCGCCTCGTCCGCGTCCAGTCCGTCACGGGTGTGAACCTCCTGCCGGACCAGGCCGTCTTCGGTCAACGTGCCGGTCTTGTCGAAGACCACGGCATCGATACGGGCGGCCGCCAGCAATCCGTGAGCGCGGGCGGGCAGTACGCCCAGGCGGGACAGCCGACCGATCGTCGCCGCGAGCACCGCGGGCACCGCCAGCGAAAGCGCACAGGGGCAGCTCGCGACCAGCACCGCGAGCACAATCTCCAGCGCCCTGTCCGGACCGGCCGACCACCAGGCCGCGCCGGCAACCACCGCGCCCAGCAGCACGAAGACGATGAACACGCCGGCAATGCGATCTGCCAGCACCTGCGCACGCGGACGCTCGGCCAGAACGCGATGCATGGAACGTCCGATCGCCGCCATCGCGGTCTCGGCCCCGACCGCGGTCGCGGTCAGACGAACCGGATGCTCATCGACCAGAACGGAGCCCGCGAGGACCTGATCGCCGGCATCGAACCAGCGCGGCGCCGGTTCACCGGTCAGCACCGCCTGGCTGACATGCGCGCCGTTTTCAATCAGCGTGCCGTCAACGGGTATCGTCTCGCCCGGTCGCACCTGCACCTGAACACCGGGATGAATCTGGGCCACCGGGCGCTCGATCCAGCCTTCGCCCTGGAGCACCCGCGCGACCGTGGGCTGGTCGGCCAGCACGTGACGCACTCGCTCGGCGGCCCGCAAGCGACCCCGCGCTTCCAGCAGGCGGCCCAGCGACAGGAACAGCACGAACATCACGGCCGAATCGAAGTAGACCGTGCCGGTCTCGGTCAGCGTGTGCCAGGCGCTGAATCCGTAGGCACTGATCAGCGCGAGACCGACCGGCAGATCCATGGATGGCGACGCATGGCGGATGTCCCGCCAGGCACCGGCCAGGAATGCCCAGCCGGAGTAGAAGACCACTGGCGTAGCCAGCAGCCACTGGCCCAGCCGCAACAGCCGCCGGACATCCGGCTCGACCTCGCCCACAGCCAGATACTCCGGCAGGGCGAGCATCATCACCTGCATCGTCAGAAACGCGGCGACGGCCACGCGCTTGACGCTGCGCGCGTAGGTTCCTCGGTCCAGCTCGCCCGAGGTCGGCGCTGCCACGGGACGTGCCGGAAATCCTGCGGCCTCCATCGCGCCGGCCAGGTCGGCGAGTCGGGTCCGGCGCGGGTCGAACTCGAGTTCCACCGTCCGTGTCGCCACCGACGGCCGCAACACGACGCGTTCATTCCGCAGCGCCGCCTCGATCCGTCGCACGCAGGCGCCGCAATGCATCCCCGGCACGGCCAGAATGGCCGAATGCCGACCGCCGGCGACCGGAACGCTGGCATCCTCGAACAGGGAGCGATCGTCCGCGGTCGGTGCGACCGGTTCCGATTGCTGCCCCGCGCCCGTCCAGGTCGTGGCTACGGTCATGACGCGGGCGCCGTGAATCCGGCGGTGGTCGCGGTGAACACGAGGTAGGCGGACGCGAACAGCGTGAAGATCAGCACGCCGATGACGATCCAGCCGGCAGGAGGAATCCGCTTCATCGTGCCGGGCGGAAGAAGTTGGTCTCGCGATCGGCGACCGTCTTGCCGCTGTCGTCGATGAGCTCGACAGTCATCGTTTCCACGCGTGCGCCGTCCAGCGGCGCCCGTACGCCCACGGTCAACCCGCGCGTCTCGCCGGGCGCGAGCTCGATGCGATCCGGGCTGATCGTCGCCTCGGACTGCTCACCGTCCACGGCGATGCCGTAGCTGATGATCGTGTCCTGCTTGTTGGTCACCTTGAGTGTGTACACATTCTCGATGTGCTGGGCATCGACCACACGGTACAGATTCTTGCGGTCGCGGATGACGTCCAGTTCCACCGAGCTGCGCAGCAGCACCAGTACCGCGAAACCGACCAGCAATGCGCCCCAGATCACGCCATAGCCGATGGAGCGACCACGTAGCAGCCGGTACTTGTCGCCGGCGTCGTGATTGACCGTGGTGTAGCGGATCAGGTTGCGCGGTTTGCCCACCGCGTCCATCACGTGGTTGCAGGCGTCGATGCAGGCCGCGCAGGCGATGCACTCGTATTGCAGGCCGTCGCGGATGTCGATGCCGGTCGGGCAGACCTGCACGCACATCTGATCGTCGACGCAGTCGCCGCCGACGATGTCGGACAGCTTTTTCGCCTTGGACTTGCGCGGCTCGCCGCGGGTCTCGTCGTAGGCGATGATCAGCGTGTCCTTGTCGAACATCGCGCTCTGGAAGCGCGCGTAGGGACACATGTACTTGCAGACCTGCTCGCGCATGAACCCGGCGTTGCCCCAGGTCGCGAACGCATAGAACAGCGTCCAGAACAGCGGCCAGCCACCCAGATCCAGCGTGACCATGTTCGCGACCACCTGCTCCACCGGCACGAAATAGCCGACGAAGCTGACGCCGGTGAACAGGGCGAACAGCACCCAGGCGACATGCTTGCCGCCCCGGCGCAGGATCTTCTCCCCATTCCATGGCGCCTTGTCCAGCTTCATGCGCTTGTGGCGATCACCCTCGATGCGGTGCTCGATCCACAGAAAGGCCTCGGTCCACACCGTCTGCGGGCAGGCGTAACCGCACCAGAGCCGTCCCGCCAGCGTGGTGAACAGGAACAGCGTCATCGCCGCCAGGATCAGCAGCCAGGTCAGCAGGAACAAGTCCTGCGGGACCAGCGTGAGCCCGAACACGTGGAAGCGGCGGGCCGCCAGATCGAAGAGCACCAGGTGCTCGCCGCCGATGCGAATCCACGGCACGAGATAGAACACGCCCAGCAGCGCGATCATCGCGACCACGCGCAGGCGGGCGAACTGCCCCCACACCGCGCGGGGATGAATGCGCGGCGCGGACTCGTACAGGCTCTTCGTGGACTGGCTCATGCGTCCTCGTCGGTGGGAGATTGATGCATCGGGGCACGGCGCGGTGCGCGACCGGCCAGCAACCAGCTCATCGCGGCCGGCACGAGCGCGGCGAGCCAGGCCGCCAGGAACACGACGGACATCTGCCCCAGACCTGCGCCCGGAGTAGCACCGGCGTAAAGGTAGACCGGCGTCGCGACGACGGCACCCAGAAACGAGGACCAGCCGATGGCGGCCGCCGCCCTCGCCCGAGGCGAGAGCGGCGGCGTCTGCGCATAGAACGCCTCGCCGGAATCGTCCTGGCCCGGGGCGTTCATTGCCCCAGACCGATCACATAGCCGGCCAGCAGCTTGATCTCCTGCTCGCTCAGCAAGGCCTTGTGGGACGGCATCTTGCCCTGGCGCCCGAACAGGATGGTTTCGCGAATCGTGTCCGGATCGCCACCGTAAAGCCATGTGTCGTCCGTCAGATCGGGCGCGCCCAGCGCCTGATTGCCGTGACCGTCCATGCCGTGGCAGGCCGCGCAGCGCTGGCGGAACACCGCCATGCCCTCGGCCTGACGTCCGCTCGGCTCACCCTCGGGCCAGTCCGCGACCAGAGCGATCAGCTGTGAGACCTGCTCATTGGACAGCTGCGACAGGAACGGCGTCATCACGCCACCGCGACCGTTGGTGATGGATGCCACCACCGCCTGCGGCGTACCACCGTAGAGCCAGTCATCGTCCGTCAGGTTCGGATAGCCTCGCGCGCCTTCGGCATTGGCGCCATGACAACCCGCGCAGTAACTGCCGAACAGCTCCTGCCCGACCTTGCGTGCGTCCGGATGGCTGGCGATCTCGGCCACCGGAAAGGCGGCCAGCTCATTCAGCTTGGCCTCACGCCGTTCGGTCAACTGCGCCAGCTTGCTCTCCATCTCGCCGCGCTTGGACCAGTCCAGCACGCCGGCCATGTGTCCGAAGCCGGGGAAGACGACCATGTAGCCGATGGCGAAGACGATGGTGATGATGAACAGGTTCAGCCACCAGCGCGGCAGCGGATTGTTCAGCTCGCGCAGGTCACCATCCCAGACATCTTCCTTGACCGCCCCTTCGGCCACCTCGTTCGGCTTGCGGCGACTCGTGGCCCAGATCAGCCACACGCAGGCGAGAATGTTCAGCAGGGAGACGCCGGCGACTAGCCAGCCTGTGGTCGGATTCATTGCGAACCTCCTGCGCGGGCGGAGACATCCTCCGCCTCATCGTTGAGCGGGAGCTGCTCGGCCGCCTTGAAGCGGTCCCGGCTATTCGGGCCGTAGGCCCACCAGACCACGGCCGCGAAACCGACCATGGCGAGAATGGTGATGATGCCGCTGGTCATTGGGTCACCTCCTGATCACTGGCCTTCAGCGACTGCAGATAGGCCACGAGCGCATCGAGCTGTGTCTTGCCGGCGACCGCATCCGGAATCGCCTCGAAGTCGGCATCGGTGTACGGCACGCCGACGGTGCGCAGGGCGCCCATCATCTTGCGCACGTCGTCAGCGGTCACCTGCTTGCGGGCCAGCCAGGGATAGCCCGGCATGTTGGATTCCGGCACCACCGCGCGGGGATCCATCAGGTGCAGTTCGTGCCACTCGTCGTTGTAGCGACCACCAACCCGGGACAAATCCGGCCCGGTGCGCTTGCTGCCCCACTGGAACGGATGGTCGTAAACCGACTCGCCCGGTTTCGCCGCCGGCCCGTAGCGCAGCACTTCCTCGGCAAGGTAGCGGACCTGCTGGGAATGGCAGTTGTAGCAGCCTTCGCGGACGTAGACATCGCGGCCGGCGACCTGCAGGGGCTCCAGCGGTTCGACGCCGGGCGCCGCCTCGGTGGTGCTCTTGCTGATCATCAGCGGCACGATCTCGACGATGCCCCCGACGCTGATGACGACCGCGATCAGGATCGCCATCAGGCCGATGTGCTTCTCAACCTTCTCGTGATTCATGGCTCAGGCTCCTGCCGGCGCGGTGGCCGGTTCATCGTCGGGCTCGGCGACCGGCGCCGGGTTGCTCATGGTCTTGTAGGTGTTCCAGGCCATGACGAACATGCCGGACAGGAACACCACACCGCCGAGCAGCCGGATGAAGTAGAAGGGATACGTGGCCTTCAGGGACTCGATGAAGGTGTAGACCAGCGTTCCGTCCTCATCCACGGCCCGCCACATCAGGCCCTGCATCACGCCGGCCACCCACATCGCGGCGATGTAGAGCACGGTGCCGATGGTCGACAGCCAGAAGTGGAGGTTGATGGCCGGCACGCTGTACATCTCTTTCTTGCCGACCAGGCGGGGAATCAGGACGTACAGTGAACCGATGGAGATCATCGCCACCCAGCCCAGCGCGCCGGAATGCACGTGGCCGATGGTCCAGTCCGTGTAGTGCGACAGCGCGTTGACCGTCTTGATCGACATCATCGGCCCTTCGAACGTGCTCATGCCGTAGAAGGACAGCGACACGATCAGGAACTTGATGATCGGATCCTCGCGCAGCTTATGCCACGCACCGGACAGGGTCATGATCCCGTTGATCATGCCGCCCCAGCTCGGCGCCAGCAGGATCAGCGAGAACACCATGCCGAGGCTCTGCACCCAGTCCGGAATCGCGGTGTAGTGCAGGTGATGCGGGCCGGCCCACATGTAGATGGAGATCAGCGCCCAGAAGTGAACGATGGACAGCCGGTAGGAGTAGATCGGCCGTCCCGCCTGCTTGGGCACGAAGTAGTACATCATCCCGAGGAAGCCCGCGGTCAGGAAGAAGCCCACCGCGTTGTGGCCGTACCACCACTGCACCATCGCATCGACCGCGCCCGGATAGGCCGAATAGGACTGCATCGGTCCGTAGGGAATGGAGATGTTGTTGACGATGTGCAGCACGGCCACGGTCAGGATGAACGCCCCGTAGAACCAGTTGGCCACGTAGATGTGTTCCACCCGCCGCTTCATGATCGTGCCGAAGAAGACAACGGCGTAGGACACCCAGACCACCGCGATCAGCAGGTCGATCGGCCACTCCAGCTCCGCGTATTCCTTGGACTGGGTCAGACCCATCGGCAAGGTGATGGCGGCGGAGAGGATCACCACCTGCCAGCCCCAGAACGTGAAGGCGGCCAGCTTGTCGCTGATCAACCGGGCGCCACAGGTTCGCTGGACCACCCAGTAGGAGGTCGTGAACAGGGCGGAACCACCAAACGCGAAAATCACCGCGTTGGTGTGCAGGGGGCGGAGACGGCTGTAGGTCAGCCATGGCACGTCGAAGTTCAGGGCAGGCCACATGAGCTGGGCGGCGAGCAGAACGCCCACCGTCATGCCCACGATGCCCCAGACGAGCGTCATCACCGCGAACTGTTTGACCACCTTGTCGTTGTAGACGACGGTGGTCTGCGCTGAATCGGTCATGGTGGAGTCTCGGTAGCGGAATCGGACGAACGGCATGGTCGGACAGGCCACATCGACGCGTGTTGACCTGGATCAACGCTATGGCGTCTGATGTCCTCGACAGTTCAAGGGACCATGATGAACGCCGAACACATCAGGGGATGGCTGAGGCTGCACCTGCCCGCCGCGCGAGCGATGCAGGGTGCGTTGCTGGGCGTCGGAGCGCCGCTGGGCTGGCTGTTGATCCTGGCCGTTGACGGGCACTCGCCATCGGAGTCGCTGCGCGCTTCACCCGGACTGTTCGCGTACATGCTGCTGGCGACGGTCGGGGTCTTTGCCGGATTCGGCTGGAAGATGGGTCAGCACGAGGAGGCCGAGCGCCACCGCGGACTGCACGACGGTCTCACCGGCCTGTACAACGCGGAGTTCTTTCACATCGCGCTGAAAAACCTGGTCCGGGCCATGCGCCGTCATGACCAGCCGATCGCGCTGGTGATCTTCGACCTGGACCATTTCAAGCGGATCAACGACAACTTCGGCCATGCCGCCGGCGACGAGGTGCTGCGCAACGTGGGGCGCGCGGTTATCGCCGCCGCGCGTGGCGACGAGATCGCGGCCCGGGTTGGCGGCGAGGAATTCGCGCTGCTGCTGCCGGGCTCCGACCTGCACGACGCCGTGGCGGCCGCCGAACGGCTTCGGTTGATCCTCGCGAAGAAGGCCTGCTGCGTCGTCGATGGCCAGCAGCACGCCGTCACCGCCTCGTTCGGCTGCGCGGTGCGTGACACCTGGAGCGAAGACGTCGGCAGCGAGCTGTTCGAAGCCGCGGATCAGGCCATGTATGCCGCCAAGCAGGCTGGCCGCAATCGCGTGATGATCGAGGCCGACATCGCCGCTCCGCAGACCTCCGTGGCCTGAGACTCCCGCCTGTCCTGATTCACCGGCGAATTGCGTATTTCCTGGAACACCCCGGGGAACAGGTACCGCGCATGTCGATCAGGGACTGGCCCGCGGCCGAGCGCCCGCGTGAAAAGCTGCTGGAACGCGGCGCGTCGGCGCTGTCCGACGCCGAACTGCTGGCCATCTTCCTGCGCACCGGCGTGACTGGGCAATCCGCGGTCGATCTCGCCCGCCAGTTGCTGACCGATTTCGACGGACTGCGCCCACTGCTCGCCGCCGACCGCAAGCGCTTCTGCGCGGCCCGCGGTCTGGGCGACGCCAAGTTCGTGCAGCTGCAGGCCGTGCTGGAAATGGCACGACGCCACCTGTCGGCCGAGCTGCGCGAACAGACCCGCATCACCGACGCTCGCAGCGCGTTCCGGTTTCTGCGCGCGCAGCTGGCACACCGACCCCACGAGGTCTTCTGCGCGCTGTTTCTCGACACCCGGCATCGGGTGATCGCGTTCGAGGAGCTGTTCCGCGGAACCATCGACGGGGCCAGCGTCTACCCGCGCGAAGTCGTCAAGACCGCGCTTGGGCACAATGCCGCCGCGGTCATCCTTGCGCACAACCACCCGTCCGGCGTCGCCGAACCCAGCAGCGCGGACCGCCACCTCACCGGGCGCCTGCGCGACGCCCTCGCCCTGGTCGAGATCCGCGTGCTGGATCACGTGATCATCGGCCAGGGCGATCCGGTCAGCTTTGCCGAGCGCGGGCTGTTGTAAGCGAATCGACCAGTCCCTACGGGGCGATGTCGCCTTCAGGCGGCGCCGGGCGCAGGATGGCCGAAGCCGGCATCTGCAAGCCATTCGCCACGATGCCGGCCCGCGAGGCTTCCGTGCGCTCCCAGGTTTGCAGATAGACCTCGGCGGAGTTGTACAGATGCCGGATCTGCTCGGCCGTGCCTTCCAGCCTGATCTCCTCGACGAAACCGCTGAGCATGCCGTGATGGGCGTTGCCGTCGATGTCCTCGTGCCAGGTTCGCTGGATCACGCCATCGGCATCCGCGGAACTGGGCTGGTGGAACACCACGGGATTGACGGCATTGAAGGCCGGGATGTCATCAAAGACCTCTCCCGCATAGAGCGTGTAGGGGTAGACCACCGCGTCCTCCGGCTCGAAGTCGCCGCGAGGGCCGGTCTGCGACGACAGTCCGTTGGTGTCGGTGCCGTAGCCAAACCCGAACAGGGGCCGCTGTGCCTCGGGCAGATCACCCACGGCCGTCTGATAAATCGCGAAGGTCTCGTCCATGTCACCGCGGAAGCCGCGGCTGGAACCATTGCTGGGATACAGGAACCCACCGCCGCGGAGCACCCGCGCCGCCTGGTCGACCGTGGTTCCGCCAAAGGTGCCGTGCGTGGAGACCAGCGGATAGACCGGATTCTGCGCCTCCGCCAGCTCCAGCGCCTGGGTCTTCATCCCCATTTCCATGTGGTCGAAGTCGAAGATGAATCCGAATTCCATCATCTTGCCGTAGGTGTAGAGGCCAGCCGGTGTCATCCAGCGGGCATTGCACTGGCGGGTGTCAGCCGGATAGCAGGGCGTGGTGCCACCGGAGCGCCCGCCCTGCCCGGTCGGCACGCAGAGCGGCTGGCTCAGGAAGCTCTGCGAGCTGCCGCCCGCACTGCCCCAGAGGTAGCCGCTGAAATTCTCGGTCTCGCCCTCGATCGGGCAGTCGTAGGTGGTCCAGAACTCGCCCGTGGGAGTCTCGGTCGTGGGCAGGTTGGTGATCACCTCCTGCACCGCGGCCGGATCCAGGGTTCCGCTCAGCAAACCGGTGATCTCGGCCAGATCGCCGGACGGGATGCCGCCGGAGTTCTCCCGGTTGCCGAGATTCAGCACCAGGCCATCGAAAATGCCGTTGCCGCCGAACGCATTGTCGAACTCGTGGATCGAGATGATCTGCCGAACGCCCCAGTCATACACGCGCTGCATCTGGGTGAGAATGGAATTCGGCTGACCTTCTTCCAGGGTGCAGCCGTAGCTGTTCTGGAGCCCGCCGGAGCCATCCTCCTCGGCTGGCGTCTGTGTGCGCAGCGGGTTGTAGGTCAGCTTGCAATTGAACAGGTTGGAGATCTCGATCCCCAGCACCACGGCCATCTTGCCGTCCTCGATCACCGCTCGCGCTGTCTCCGGGTCGTGCACGATCTGGAAGAACCCTTCTCCACGGCCTCCGTACTGCGCGTCGATGTAGTCCTGCATGCCGTACATCGAACCCGCCTGACGCCCGGCATTGTTCATCGGATTGCAGTCCTCCAGCGGATTGCCCGCGGCATTGCGCTGCAGTTCACAAAGCGTCTCGTTGTCGACCAGGTCGTTCACCGCCAGACGCAGGCCGGCCGCCCAGGACCGCTCCAGCCACTTCCAGTAAATCGCCTCGTGCGTGAGCATGTTGCGCGCGGGCCAGTCCGAGAACGTCGGATAGCCATCGGTCGCATGTCCGTCGACATCGTTCGTGAACAAACCACCGACAAGATCCAACTGGCCGGTTGGACCATGGGCGACCGAGCAGTTGCCCAGCGCATGTTCCACACCGAACTTGTGATAAGGCCGTCCCCATTCGGCGCCTCCGAGAAACTCCGTGGCGCTGATATGCACGTGCACGTCGGCATGACCCAGCACCGTCCCATCCGGCTGGGTGCCGGAAAACGGCGTGCCGGTGAAGTTGCTGGATGCTTCCGGATAGGCCGCACAGCCCGAAACCGGCTCGAAGGCAAACGCCTGGGTGTCGTCATCAGCCGCGGCCACGGTGACCAGCAGGTCGTTCTCATCCACGGCGAGACGCGTGGCATTGACCCGGGAATCCAGCGTGAACGCAGCGTACTGTCCGTTCGGGTCCTCGAACTGCATGTAGGCGGCCACGGCCTCGGGCGATGGCTCCGTGTGATAAGCCGGCGTCGGTGGATACTCGGTCGTGTCGCCCACGCCCAGCACCGTCCACTCGGCGTTGTCCGTGGCCTCGGTACTGGCCACCTGCGTGAGATCCGGCGGCGCATCCACGCTCAGCAGCTCGCGCTGAGTGTCGTACAGCACGTAGCTGCCCAGGGCCGTCGCCTTGAAAAAGAACGGCTCGGCATTCGCCGGGTCGTCCACGCTGGCCCGATAGGCGGCGCCGTCCCGAACGACGTACTGACCGCTGGCCACGGAACGCAGCGCCCAGCATTGGCTGGCCATGGCGTAGCGCGTCTTGGTACCGGCCTGGGCGAGGTTTTCCTCGCTGTCGTCGGCAGCGGACTCACAGCCGGGATCGTCAAGATCGGTCAGGCCATCGCCGTCGTTGTCCTGACCATCGGCGCAGGCGGCAACCATCGGGTCATCGGCATCGGGCGCACGCCCCAGGTTTTCCGAGCCGCCGCAACCGGCGATCAACACCAGGGCAAGTCCCCCGGCGAAGCAAGGCATCCGTCTCATCATCGTCTCCTCCCGCTGTACCCGGCGATTCCGTCGAAGCCGCCGATTTGTTGTGGGCAAAGATTACCTCGTCCGCGCGTCGATGACCTATCGTAGATTCATGCCAACGGGCGCCGGATGCACCGCGCCCTCGAACCGGGGAGTCCCGTGAACAAATCCTTTTCGCTCTTCGTGGTCATCACGCTGATGTTGCTGATCGGCTTGTTCGTCCTGTTCAAGCCGGATCAGCCGCCGGCACCTGTCGAAGCCATCCCGGCACCGCCCCCCTCGGACGTCGTCGAAGCACCAACCGATGCGCCGCCAGCCCGGGAGAATGTCGCCGCCACAGCTTCCGCGCGACTGACCATCCGGCATGGAGAGCTGGTCGACGGCCCCGCCGTGATCCGCGTTCCACAGGGCGAGTCGCTGCGGCTGAGCATCGCCTCGGATGCCCCTGGCGAATGGCATCTGCACGGCTACGACATTCATGCCGAGCTTGCGCCCGGCGTGCCCGTGGACATGGAGTTCGTCGCCGAGCACAGCGGCCGCTTCGAGCACGAACTGCACGGCTCGGGCCACCATGGCGGCCACGCCGCTCTGGGCGTGATCGAGGTCTATCCATCCACACCGTGAGCCCGCTGGCCGGCCGCATGCCCGTCGCCGCAGGGCTGCTGATCGCCTGTCCAGCGGCCCTCGCCCACTCGTTCGGGCGCGTCTACAACCTGCCCGTACCATTCTGGATGTACGCCTGGGGCGCAACCGCCGCGCTGCTGGCGTCGTTTCTGGTCGTCGCCTACGCCGCGACCAGCCTGCCGACCGGGCAGGCACCAGTCGCGATCGACCTGACCGAGCGACCCTGGGTCAGGCTAGCGCGCAAGCTGCACGCTGATCGCGTGCTGCAAGCCCTGGCCTGGCTGCCACTGGGGCTTTGCATGGCGACCGGCCTCTGGGGTGTCGACAGCCCCTACGGCAACTTCAATCTGACTGCGTTCTGGATCGTTTTCGTGCTGGGGATGACCTACGTCACCGCGGTGACCGGCGACGTCTACCGACTCGTGAACCCGTGGCGTGGACTGGCGGATCTCGGCGTCACCACCGTCGCCCGCCTTCGCGGACATGGCGTCAGCCAGCCGCCCCTGGCCTACCCGCGGTGGCTGGGACACTGGCCGGCGGTCGCCCAGTACATGGTCCTGATCTGGATCGAGCTGTTCGGCAACCACACGCCGCGCGGCCTCGCCGACTGTCTGATCATCTACACGCTGATCACGCTGGCCGGCGCGTGGCTGTTCGGCAGCGCGGTCTGGTTTCGCCAGGCGGACGTATTCGCGGTGTTCTTCCGTCAGATCGCACGGATGGCGCCCCTGCAAATGGAGGACCGCCCTCCGGGGCGGCGGTTGTCGCTGCGCTGGCCGTTCTCCGCCACGGCCGATACGCCGGCCCAGAGCCTCTCGCTGCTCGTTTTCGTGCTGTTCATGCTCTCATCCACCGCGTTCGATGGCCTCAGCGACACGCTCGCCTGGCGCCGACTCCTGTGGAGCGACCTGTACAACGCAGGCCTGAAACACTGGGTTGGCGAGAACCCGCTGGCTGCATTTCCGAAGATGCGAGTGATCGACCGCTACTGGAATTCGTTCTGGCTGCTGGCCTCGCCATGGATTTACCTGGCCGTCTATCTGGCCTTCATCGCATTCACCAGGCGCCTGGTCCGCAGCGCCCTGGGTCTGATGGAACTGGCGTTCGCGTTCACCCCAACCCTGCTGCCCATCGCACTCGCCTATCACTTCACCCATTACTACACGCTGATCCAGACCCAGGGAGTGAAGATCGTGCAGTTGATCTCTGATCCGTTCGGGTTCGGGTGGAACCTGTTCGGCACCGCGCACTGGCTGCAGCGCACGATCATTCCGGATGCGGGAACCGTGTGGCATGTCCAGGTCGGGCTGATCGTGCTCGGTCATGTGGTCAGCGTTTATCTGGCCCACCACGTCGCGCTGCGACTGTTCGAATCGCGACGGCAGGCGGCGATCAGCCAGGTGCCGATGCTGGTGCTGATGATCGGCCTGACCACCGTGGGCCTGTGGATTCTCTCGCAGCCGCTCGCGACCAGCGGATAGCATCGATTTGCCGGTATGATTCCGGCACCTCGGAACCACACACCGGGTTTCCCGGCGGCGTCTGTCGCCGCGGCGGACACGGGGCTTGTCGGATCAGTGCCGGATCGTTAAAATCCGCGGCCTTTCGCCAGCGGGGCCCTGTTGTGTGTGGCCCGTCCCCGAGGAAGCAATCATGTCCAGAGTGTGTCAAGTCACCGGCAAGCGCCCGATGGCCGGTTTCAACGTGTCGCACGCCAACAATCGCACGAAGCGCCGTTTCCTGCCCAACCTGCGGGAACACCGCTTCTGGGTCGAGACCGAAAATCGTTTCGTGAAACTGCGTGTGTCCAGCAAGGGCATGCGTATCATCGACAAGAACGGTATCGATTCGGTGCTCGCTGACATCCGCAAGCGCGGGGAGAAAGTCTGATGGCGAAGAAAGGCGTACGCGACAAGATCAAGCTGGTGTCCACGGCTGACACCGGGTTCTTCTACACCACGATGAAGAACAAGCGGAACACCCCCGGCAAGATGGAGATCAAGAAATTTGATCCCGTGGTCCGCAAGCACGTGATGTTCAAGGAAGCCAAGATCAAGTAGATCCAGGCATCCTGACGAGAAAGCCCGCTGCGCGCGGGCTTTTTTGTGCCCGACAAGACGAGCCCGGTTCACGCAGATGCCCGAATTACCCGAAGTCGAGACCATCCGCCGAGGTGTGCAGCCGCATGCCGAGGGCCGGATGATCACCGAGGTGCTGGTCCGCGACCGTCGCCTGCGTTTCGGCGTGCCGGAGGATCTGGAGACGCGATTGCGGGGGCAGCCCATCCTCGCCCTGCGCCGCCGTGCCAAGTACCTGATTTTCGACCTGCCGGATGGCGCCCTGCTCATCCATCTCGGCATGTCCGGCCGCCTGCATGTACTGGAACCCGGCCAGGTGCCGCCGCCGAGCAAACATGCACATCTGGACGTCAAGCTGGACGACGGCACGGTGCTGCGGCTGACCGATCCGCGCCGCTTCGGCATGGCTCTGTGGGCCGACCGGCCGGTCGAACAGCACAAGCTGCTCGCGGCGCTGGGACCTGAGCCGACACGAACCGACTGGTCGGCGGATGATCTGATCGTCGCCTGCCGCCACCGCAGCGCGTCGATCAAGACCGTGCTGATGGACCAGCGCGTAGTGGTCGGCGTCGGCAACATCTACGCGAACGAGGCCCTGTTCCGCGCCGGCATTCATCCCAATCGCGCCGCCGGACGCATCAGCGCCCCACGCCTGCGCAAGCTGCACGCCGCGGTGATCGAGGTACTGGACGAGGCGATCATCCAGGGCGGCACCACGCTGCGCGACTTCAGCGGCGCCGATGGCCTGCCCGGCTACTTCCAGCTCTCCGTGTCGGTCTACCAGCGCGAGGGACAGCCCTGCCCGACCTGCGGGACGCCAATCCGGCGCATGGTCATCGGGCAGCGGGCGACGTTCTGGTGCCCCGTGTGTCAGCGCTAGGCCGCCGCGCCACCCTCATCACATTCGGCCGCCAGCCGGGTCACGCCCTGGTGGTGTGACAGAAACACCTGGCCGCTGAGGTGATCCAGGAAGTCGGTTCGCCCAAGCACATCCATCACTGGCCCCTTCAATTCGGAGAAATGCAGCATCACGCCGCGCTCCTCCAGACGGGTGTTGATCGATTCCAGGGCCTCCAGCGCACTGAGGTCGATCTCGTTCACCGCGGAGCACAGCAACACGACATGCCGCACCTCGGGACGCGCATTCAGCAGCGATTCGATCTGATCCTCGATGAAGCTGGCGTTCGCGAAATAAAGGCTCTCGTCGATACGGATCGACAGGATCCGTGGATGCGTGAGCACGTCATGGCGGTTGATATTGCGGTAATGGCCGGTGCCGGGCACCTCCCCCACCACCGCGATGTGTGGCCTGGAGGTCTTGAACAGGTGCAGGCCCAGAGAGGCGACCACACCACAGGCAACCCCGGCCTCCACGCCCACCAGCAGCGTCACCAGCAGCGTGCTGGCGACGGCGACGAAGTCACTGGCACCGAATTGCCAGGCCTTGCGCAGGATCGACAAATCGACCAGTGACAGCACCGCGACGATGATCGTGGCGGCCAGCGTCGCCTTGGGCAGGTAGGCGAGCAGCGGCGTCAGGAACAGGGTCGCCAGACCGATGCCCACCGCGGTGAACATGCCCGCCGCAGGGGTCTCCGCCCCCGCGTCGAAGTTCACGACCGAGCGCGAGAATCCACCGGTCACCGGATAGCCGCCCGACACCGCGGACGCCATGTTGGCCGCGCCCAGGCCGATCAGTTCCTGATCAGGAGAAATCCGCTGCCGCCGTTTCGCCGCCAGCGTCTTGCCCACCGATACCGATTCCACGTAGCCGATGATGGAAATCAGCACGGCCGATTCAAGCAGCAGCTTCCAGGCGGCCGGGTCCGTCGACGGCAAGGAAAAACCGGGCAGCCCGGCGGGCACGGCGCCAACCAATGCGACGCCGTGGCCGGCCAGATCGAACACCCACGCGGCCAGGCTGGTCAGGATGACGCCGACCACCGGGCCGGCCTTGCTCGCCATGGCCGCGGCATGCGGCGACAGACCCGCCCGCGCCAGCAGCGGCTGCAGCCCCCCGCGGACCCAGAACAGGAAGGCGAGCACGGGAAGACCGACGGCGACGGTCGCCAGGTTCAGCTGCCCCAGCCCGGATATCAGGCTGCCAAGCAGCGTGTAGAGATTGTCTCCATGCGCGTCGACGCCCAGCAGATGCCGCAGCTGGCTGATCGCGATGATGATGCCCGAGGCGGTGATGAAGCCGGCAATCACCGGATGCGACAGGAAGTTGGCGAGAAAGCCCATCCGCAGCACGCCCATGCCCAGCAGAAACACGCCGGAGATCATCGCCAGCAGGGCGGCGGCCTCCACCGGGCCCATCGCTCCGGTCTCGGCAACCCGACTCACGGCCGTCGCCGTCATCAACGAAATCACCGCCACCGGACCCACCGACAGGGTACGACTGCTGCCCAGCAGTCCGTAGGCGATCAGCGGCAGCATGCTGGCGTACAGGCCAACCTCGGGCGGCAGTCCGGCCAGCAACGCATAGGCCAGCGACTGCGGGATCAGCAGGACGGTCACGATGACGGCCGCCAGCAGATCGGCGGACAACTGCGTGCCCGTGTACCGGGCTCCCCAGTCGAGGATCGGCAGATGCGGCCTGATCCCTGCGATGACCGAGCTCCGGCGTTTCATGCTGCGCAGACGTCGCTCAGAGCACGTTCAACGGGAGCTTGAGATAGGACGTTCCGTTGGACTCGGCCGGTGGCAGATGGCCCGCGCGCATGTTCACCTGCAACGACGGCAGGATCAGCCGCGGCATGCCCAGCGTGGCATCCCTCGCCTCACGCATGTCCACGAACGCGTCCTCGCTGATGCCATCACGCACGTGAATGTTCTCGCGCTTCTCCTCGCCCACCGTGGTCTGGTATCGCACCTCGCGACCACCCGGCTGGTAGTCGTGGCACATGAACAGCCGCAGCTCATCCGGCAGCGACAGCACACGCCGGATCGAGCGGTAGAGCTGACGAGCGTCGCCGCCCGGAAAGTCCGCGCGGGCAGTCCCACCATCCGGCATGAACAGGGTGTCGCCAACAAAACCGGCATCGCCCATGACATGCGTCATGCAGGCCGGCGTGTGCCCGGGCGTGTGCAGCGCCACGCAGCGCAATCCGCCAACCTGATAGGTGTCGCCATCCTCGAACAGGCGATCGAACTGGGAACCGTCGCGGGCGAATTCCGTTCCTTCGTTGAAGATCTTGCCGAAGGTCGTCTGCACGGTGGAGATCTCTGCTCCGATGCCGATCTTTCCGCCCAGCTTTTCCTGGATGTAGGGAGCCGCTGACAGGTGATCGGCGTGGACATGGGTCTCGATGATCCACTCCACCGACAGACCCTGGTCGCGCACAAAGTCGATGATGCGGTCGGCGTGTTCCATGCTCAGACGCCCCGACGCGGTATCGATGTCCATGACCGAATCCACCACCGCGCAGACATTGCTGTCGGGGTCCTTCACCACGTAGGAAAACGTGCTCGTGACCTCGTCGTAGAACGCGGTCACCTCGGGTTTCCGGGCCAGGTCGATCAGGATGTTTTCGACAATGTTCATCTTGTTGCGCTCCTTATCCGATACCAAGGAACAAGTTTCAGGGCGAATGCAGTAGAGATTATAGAAACGGTTATATGGTTATAACCTTTAGTTTCAACCCTGCGTGGACCAGTTGGTGCCCTCCCCCAACAGTATCCCGGCGGCGCCGGGATATCGGACTGGCGCAACCCGGATGACCGAAGGTCAGAGGTGGTGATGCGTTCCGACGGGTGAACCGGCCGTGATGGCGGCGCCCCCGACCCACGCCATGATCGGCGTCAGTGTTCGGTCGCGTCAGCGGAACGGCGACCGGCCTTCATGACCGATGCGCCAGCGGGCTCGGGCACGATGTGAACCTGGGCACCGGGCAACACCCGGCGCACCACTTCACTGACCCGCGTGGCGATGGCATGCGCCTCCACCAGACTCAGCCCGCTGTCGAGGCAGATTCGGGCCTGCACGAAGCGGTCCGCCCCCGACGCCCGCGTGCGCAAGTCCACCAGCTTGCGGATCTCGCCAACATCCCGGATCGCCGTCTCGATCTGCTCACGGACATCGCCCGGCAACTCATGATCCATGAGCTGATCCCCGGCGGTGCGCACGACGACCCACGCGCTGTGGAGGATGTAGCCCGCCACGCCGAAGGCGATGAGCGGATCCAGCCAGGCCAGTTGCGGCATTGCCGCCAGAACCAGCGCAATCACGACGACGATATTCGCCAGCACGTCGGAGAAGTAATGCGCGGCATCGGCGCTGATCGCCAGCGAACTCGACCGCCTCGCGACCCGACGCTGGTAGCGGACCAGCGCCAGCGTGGCGACCATCGACACCGCCATGACCACGATCCCGACCCCGCTTTCGCTGACCGGCGCGGGGTTCGCGAGACGTTCGGCGGCCTCGATGACGACATAAACGGCCGACAGCCCGATCAGCACCGCCTGGAACACGCCAGCCAGCGCCTCGGCCTTGCCATGACCGAAGCGGTGACCGCGATCCGGTGGCACCAACGCCTGACGGACCGCAACCAGATTGATCAGTGAGGCCACCGCGTCCAGACAGGAATCCACCGCGCTGGACAGCAGGGCGACGGATTGCGTCGCCTGGAACCCGAACAGCTTGATCGTCGCGAGTCCCAGTGCCACCGAGATCGCGACCTGCGCCGCGCGAAGCTGGGGTGAGGAGCCTGCGCTCACCACGCCCTGCCCCCGTCCCACCGGGCCCGGACCAACCGATGGCAAGGGACGGAGAAGGCTCGCTCAACCCGCGCGTCGGATGAGCAGGCCGGAATTCCACACGGCCGCATCACCGCTCAGCCGACGCCGATGATCGACGCGGCACCGGTAAGCGCCGGCGTCACGGCAATGGCCTTGAACACCAGCAACTGCGTCACACCGACGCAGAAGCCCAGCGCGGCGCCGACGGCGATCAGCATCCACTCGTCCTCCTTGAACGCCGGCCGCAACATCGCCTCGAACTGCGGCGGCGGCAGTTGTTCCAGCCGCGAGGACAGCACCGAGGCGATGTCCATCGCCTCCTTGGCGTATCCGTCGACGACATGCAGCGTTTCCGGCAGCCGTTTCACCAGCCGCTCCACCGCCGTCTGCTTCATCTGGATGTACTTGCGCGAACCGACTGCCAGCGCCACGAACGGCCGTGCCAGACCAGCCTGCTCGTCGATCGCCCGCTGCACGTTGCGCGCGATCAGCGAGAACACGCGGTCGGAATGCACCCCGGTCAGCACCGCTTCCAGGATATTCCGCGGCGTGACGATCTCGTCCGCGATCAGACGCGAGTAGTCCTGCGCGACCTCCTTCTGCCGCTTGTGGAACAGGCCCTGGATCGTGAACGGCCCGATCTTGTGCGGCAGCTGCGGCCGGAAAATCATGCGCAACGCAACCAGGTTGGTCAGATAGCCGACCATCAGGCCGAACAGCGGCAGCTGGAAATCCCCCTTGTAGAAGGTCCAGCCGATCATCTGGCACAGGCCGAACACGCAGCCGAAATAAAAGCCCGACCGGCCGATGAACACGAACTCATCCTTGCCGGTTTCCAGAAATACCCGGTTCATCAGCGACTTGTCGGCGATGAGGGTGCTGGTCACCATGCGCTTGAGATCGAAGACCTGATCAATACTGTCCTTGATCTGGTCCATGATCTCCGCGACGACCTCCGGCGAGTCCTGCTGCGCCCGCCGGACCATCATGTCGCGGATCCGCAGCGGGATGGTCTCCCAGATCGTCGGTTCGAATTCGGACATCACCTCGTCGATCAGTTGATCGACCAGCTCCAGCACCGGCCCTTCCAATTCCTCGGCGACGCGATCCGGGTCCAGTCGTTCGAAGATTTCCCGCTCGGTCACCAGATTGGGCACCAGCGTGTCGCAGGCGATGCCGGCCATCTTGCCCGCCTTGCGGGGAACCACGCCCTGCCAGCCGAGAAACGGCGGCCGACCGACGAACTCGGTGGGATAAAACATCATCTTGATCGCCAGCACGTTGGTCACGTACCCCACGAGACCGCTGGTGATCGGCATCGACAGATAAAGCCAGATGTTGGCCTGAAAATCCGTCCAGGCTGCTTCAAGCATGCAAACGTATCCCTGTTATTCGGCGGCCGTTCACGATGTCGACCATTTTCCACATGGTATACCCCCGGACCTCGCGGCTGACTGGTCCGGGCGCCCGGGTCAATGGCGATTCGGGCCAAGTCGACCATACTCCCGCGCCGGGAGCCACCGATTGTGCGTGCCGCGGCCATCTCGCGGGCATTCAACACATGGCGCCTGCCGACCAATAAGTGTTCAGGGAGAGGACGACCGGCATGAAAAGCTTCACCAACAAGATCGCCGCCATCACCGGCGCGGGTTCCGGCATCGGCGCGGCACTGGCCAATCGGCTGGCTGCCGACGGCTGTCACCTCGCGCTGTCAGACGTCAACGAGGACGGGCTGGCCGCGACGGCCGCAGCCATTCGCGACCGCGCACCGAATTGCCGCGTGACCACGACGCGCCTGGACGTCGCGGACCGACAGGGCGTGCATGCGTGGGCCGACGCCACGGCGACGGAATTCGGCGCCGTGAATCTGATTTTCAACAACGCCGGCGTCGCGCTGGGCTCGACCATCGAAGGCTCGGACTACGCCGCCGACCTGGAGTGGATCATCAACATCAACCTGTGGGGCGTGATCCACGGCACCAAGGCCTTTCTGCCGCATCTGCGCGCGTCCGGCGACGGCCATGTCATCAACATCTCCAGCGTGTTCGGGCTGATCGGCGTGCCATCGCAGGGCGCCTACAACGCCACGAAATTCGCCGTGCGCGGCTGGACCGAGGCACTGCGCCAGGAGCTGGAACTGGACGGCGCGCCGGTGTCCGCCACCAGCGTGCACCCCGGCGGCATCAAGACCAACATCGCCAAGGCGGCCCGATTCTCCGACATGGATGGCGTATCCAGCCACGACGAGGACACCAGCAAGGCGCTGTTCGAGAAAATGTTCATCACCACGCCGGACAAGGCCGCCGCGACCATCCTCAAGGGCGTGCGCCGCAACGCGCGCCGCGTGCTGATCGGCCCGGACGCCCACGCGATCGACTGGCTGGCGCGCATCGCGCCCACCGGTTACCAGACGCTGGTCACCCGGGGCACCAAGCGCCTGTTCAGCTAGCGGCTGAGACACACCCCGTTGCGCACAACGGGGTGTCAATCAATCGCCGCGAAGCGGCGTCAGACAACCGCGGCCAGGGATGGCCGCACAAGACCGTGCGCCCTTTCAACGCAGCCGGCGCGAGCGGGGCCTCAGTTCGTCGGAACAATCGGTTCAACACGCCCACCGCATCGTGGCGGAACGCGGCCTAATCCAGCCGCTTGCGAAACCGCAGCGTCGCGATGGTCAGCGCGATCAGCGCAAACAGACAGAGCTTGGCCGCCGACGGCCACAGCTCGGTCAGATCGGCGCCGCGAACCATGATGCCCCGCGCCAGGCGCACGAAATGGGTGAGCGGCAACAGCTCGGCCAGCCAGCGCGCCACGCGGGGCATGCCCTCCAACGGGAACATGAACCCGGACAGCAGGATCTGCGGCAAAAGCGTGAAAATCGCCGCCTGCATCGCCTGGAACTGGCTGCTGACCACCGTCGAGATCAGGATGCCCAGCGCCAGCGTCGCGATAATGAACACGAACGCCGCAACATAGAGGTCCGGCAGGCTGCCGCGTACCGGCACGTGAAAGATGGCGGCGCCCAGCGCGACGACAATGGTGGTCTGGATCAGGCCGATACCCACGAATGGCAGGATCTTTCCCAGCGTCAGTTCCAGCGTCGACAACGGCGTGGTGATCAGGAATTCCAGATTGCCGCGCTCCCGCTCTCGCACCAGAGCGATGGCCGTGAACATGACCATGGTCATCGTCAGGATCACGCCGATCAGCCCGGGCACCGTATTCAGCGGCGCCTCGCGCAGCGGGTTGTAGAGCGTCAGCACCTCGATCGCTCCGCCGGGTGGTGACACCGACTGCCCGCGCAGCATTGCTCGCACCGGGAAGCCGGCAATCTGCCGCGCGGCCTGCTGCACCACCTGTTCGGAGCCATCGACCAGCAGCTGCGCCACCGGCTCGTCGGCGGCCAGCAGGCGTCGCTCGAAATCCCGCGGCACGACCAGGGCCGCCTTGATCTCGCCCGCGCGAATGCGCGACCGGGCCTCGGAAGGATCGCTGTTCACCTCGGTGAACCGGAACACCTGGGTCTGCGCCAGGGCCTGAACGAACTCCCGGCTACGGCTGGTCTGGGCGTGATCGACGATGGCGGCCGGCAGCTCTCGCACATCCAGATTGATCGCGTAACCAAACAGCAGCAGCTGCGTCGCCGGAATCCCAATGATCATGGCGTAGGTCAGCCGGTCGCGGCGAAGCTGCCGGAGTTCCTTGCCGACCACCGCGAACACGCGACGCAGGCTGAAGCGTTGCACCGTGGAGCGGATCACGGCTGAACCTGACCGCGCGTGGCCCCGACAAAGACGTCTTCCAGATTCGGCTCCGTGGCTCGTGCCTGCGCCTCGATGCCTTCGGCCTCCAGGGCATGACGCACCGCGTCGAGATCGGACTGGGCATTGACCAGCACGCGCAGTCGCGAGCCGATCTGGGCGCAGGACTGGACCTCCGGCAGCGACTCCAGCACCCGCTGCGTCTTCCGCGGGTCCGGCGTATCCACCGCCAGCGGCACACCCGGCAGGCGCCCGCGCAGTTCGTCCGGCGTGCCCTCGGCGGCCAGCCGGCCGGCCTGCAGAATCGCCAACCGGTGGCAGCGCTCGGCCTCGTCCATGTAATGCGTCGAGACCAGCAGCGTGGTCCCCGCGTCCGCCAGCGCGAACAGCGCATCCCAGAAATCGCGGCGCGACTGCGGGTCCACCGCGCTGGTGGGCTCGTCCAGGAACAGCAGTCTCGGCCGGTTCAGCACCGCCGCCGCCAGCGCGACGCGCTGGCGCTGTCCCCCGCTGAGCGTACCGGTGAGCTGGTCGATGAACGCCGCCAGTGCATAGGTCTCGATGAGCTCGTCGATGCGATCGCGAGCCGCGTG
>NZ_CAXFCL010000203.1:0-11706 GCF_964000955.1 uncultured Abyssibacter sp. | reverse complement strand
GTTGTCATGAGCGGTCTGGGCCTGCGGGAATCCGCGATCCGGTTCCGCCTTGGCGGCGTGGATCAGATCCGGAAATTTCATCGCGTCCTGAATGAAGAACACCGGGATGTTGTTGCCGACCAGATCCCAGTTGCCCTCGTCGGTGTAGAACTTCACCGCGAAGCCGCGGACATCACGGGCCAGATCGGCCGATCCCTTGTTGCCCGCAACAGTGGAAAAGCGCACGAAGACGTCCGTTTTCTTGCCCTTCGCCTGGAAGGGCGCCGCGCGGGTGACCTCCGTCAGAGGCTCATAGCATTCGAAATAGCCCTTGGCGCCAAAGCCCCGGGCGTGGACGACCCGTTCCGGGATTCGCTCGTGGTCGAAATGGAAGATCTTGTCGCGCATGACGAAGTCTTCCAGCAGCTTCGGCCCGTGCTCGCCGATCTGTAGCGTGTTCTGGTCATCGGCGACCGGCACGCCCTGTTGTGTGGTCAGTGTGGGATGGTCGGCATCCGCGGTTTGCCGCGTTTCGCCGCCGGAGCCTCGCGTTGTCTCGATGTCTCCGTACTGAACGGATTGAACATGCGGGCAGGCCGATGCCGCATTCGGGGTTGTGGATTCGTCTTTCACGGTGTCCTCCTTGACTGCTCGTTAAGGCGGACTGCGATTCTGGAACCTCGCAGCCAATAGATAGAACTGCCTGGAACATCGTCGTTCCATTGGCATCCTCTATCGTTGCGATAGCGCCCGGTCCGGACCGTACTGGAGGTGGCTTATTTCCCGAAGTGTGTCGCCAGAATGTCGACGACGGTCTCGCGCGTCAGCGGCTTGCCGAGAAAGCCGTCCAATTCCGGACTGCGTTCGGCTGATGCCCGGTGATCGGGATTGAGCGAGGTGGTCAGCATCATCACCACGATGGAGTGCTCCAGCAGCGTCTCCTTCCCTGCCTGATCGAGAAACTCCCAGCCGTTCATCAGCGGCATGTTGACGTCCAGGAGGATCAGGTCGGGCATCGTGCGCCCCGGGTCGGTGTTGGCGGCGCGCAGGTAGTCGATGGCCGCCTCGCCGTCATGCGCCTCGTTGATCGTTTCGGCGATGTCCATTGCCTCGATCAGGTCCCGGTGGAGGAAGTTGTCCGCCGGGTTGTCGTCGATCAGCAGGATTTCCTTGAGCTTGTTCATGATCCCGGCCTTTCAGGGCGATTCAGGTCGCCGTACCGACAACACCTCAATTGGAGGAGGCGTCGACCCGCACGCGGTTGGCATAGCCGTTCCGCAATTCCGAGACAGTGTGCCACCCCGATTCCGATGCCCTTGAAATTGTCACACCCGGTGGTGTTTCGGGAACTGGTCCCTCGCGATGCGCAGGGGGCCACGGTGCCGCGATTTCATCAGGCGTAAATGCCGTGGCTTCGGGGGGATCCGCTGGCGCTGGCCGGGGCTCACCGTCCGTAGCGGGCGGTGAGCGTCGCGGTGGCCAGCGTGTTGGCGTTGATCATGAAGCCGGCCATGGCCGCGGTCGCATCCTCAGGGACCGGCAGTGTGTCCACCGACAGCGCATGCAGCGTGAAGATGTAGCGGTGGGGCTTGTCACCGGCGGGCGGGCAGGGGCCACCGTAACCGGGCTGGCCGAAGTCCGTGCGGATCTGGCGGGCGCCATCGGGCAGCGCGCTGCCGTCCGGCGTGCCCGCTCCGCGAGGCAGGCCGTCCGTTGCCGCCGGCAGGTCGATCACCACCCAGTGCCACCAGCCGCTGCCGGTGGGGGCGTCCGGATCGTAAACCGTCAGCGCCAGGCTTTTGGTGTTTTCGGGTACGCCGCTCCAGGACAGCGCCGGCGAGCGGTTGTCGCCGGAACAGCCGAACCCGCTGAATACAAAGCGGTTGCCGATGGGCGTGGATTCGGAGACATCGGTACTGCCGAGCACGAACGACGGGCCGGCGAAGGCGGTCGAGCTGATCAGCAGACAGGACAGGGCGATCAGATGGCGCATGGTGCTGCTCCTGGAAAACCGATGTTCATGGTGACGCGTTGATCCGGGGCCGATGCGCCTCAACCGGTCATTCTTGCGCCCGAATCGCTCAATCCGCTGATCGCGCGGCCGGCGCGCAGTTCGCTGGGGGTGATGCCGTAGCGCTGCCGGAACCGGGCGGCGAACCGGGACGCGGACTGGTAACCGCAATCCAGCGCCACGGCGGCGATGGGGGCGTTGCCGCCCTGGAGCAGACCCAGCGCCAGTTCCATGCGCACGGCGTCCAGCAGTTCGCGGAAGCTCGTGTTGTCGCGTGCCAGATGGCGCCGCAGGGTCGATTCGCTCTGATGCAGCAGGGCCGCGGCGTCCTCGGCCCGCCAGGCATGACCGGGTCGGCTGCCCAGCAGGTTGCGCAGGCGTTCGCTGACGGTGGCCGTGGCCGGCACGTCGAGGCCCAGACCCAGATGGCGCAGCGTCAGCACGATTTCGCCGAGTCGGTGCCGGATCAGCGCCGGAGGCACGTCGGACGGGTTGTCCAGCGCGGCCAGGGCGTGGTCCAGCGCTTCACTCAGCAGCGGGTCACGCAGCCGGGCGACGGGTTGCGGGGACGTTCCGGAATCGCGCGGTGGCATGTCGCGAATCAGATCGGAGCTGATGCTCAGGCAGCGCGCGACATAGCGCCCGCCGGGCAGCGGGGTGTTGGTCAGGTCCAGCGATTCGCCGGCGCCGATGACGAGCACGTCACCGGCCTGCGCCTCGCCGACGAGGTCGCCGTGACGGAATCGCTTGATGCCCTCGACGATGTGGATCAGCGAGACCTGGGGAAAATGCACGGCGGCCAGACGCTGGCGCCTGCGCACGCTGATCAGCAGCGCCGCGCCGGGGGTGATGTCGGTGGCTTCGTCCATGCGTTCTCCGCGGTCAGGGCCGGTGGCAAGCCTGCTACAATTCGCGTTTCCTCAAGACGGAACCCCCGCGCTGCAGCGTGTCGTTCCGCCAGCCTCGTCGATGACTCAAATGTCCGCGAAATCCAAGACACTTTATCGCGTCGCGTTCATCAATAAAGGGCAGCTGTACGAGGTTTACGCGCGTTCCGTCGCCTCCAGCGAGCTCTACGGTTTTGTCGAAATCGAGGAACTCGTCTTTGGCGAGCGCACCTCGCTGGTGATCGACCCGTCCGAGGAAAAGCTCGCGGCGGAATTCGAGAACGTGAAGCGCTCCTTCGTGCCCATGCACGCCGTGGTGCGCATCGACGAGGTCGACAAGCGCGGCACGGCCAAGCTGACGCCGGTCGGGGAGGGCTCCAACGTGACGCCGTTCCCGATGTACACCCAGGGCAAGTCCGAAACGCCCTGATGCGATTCGCCTACCTGGGTAGCGGCAGTCGCGGCAACGGCGCCGTGATCAGCTCGGGGTCCACGCATGTGCTGCTCGACTGCGGTTTTCCCGCCGGTGAGGCGGAACGTCGCCTGCAACGTCTGGGACTGGAGGCGGCGCAGCTCGCCGCGGTGCTGGTGACCCACGAACATGGCGATCATATTGGCGGTGTCAGCGCGCTGGCACGGCGCCACGGGCTCGCGGTGTTCATGACGCTGGGTACGCGCGCGGCGGGCAAGATGCATGCGGATGTGGACGTGCGGGTGATCGACGGCCACACGCCGTTCACGGTCGATGACCTGGAGATCGAGCCCTATCCGGTGCCGCACGATGCCCGCCAGCCCTGCCAGTTCGTGTTTCATGACGGACAATGGCGCCTGGGCGTGCTGTCGGACGCCGGCTGCATCACGCCGCATATCCGCGAGATGCTGGCGCCCTGCGACGGTCTGGCCATCGAGTTCAACCACGATGTCGACATGCTCGCGCGCGGGCCGTATCCGCAGAGTCTGAAGACGCGGGTTGGTGGCCGGCTGGGGCATCTGAGCAATTGTCAGTCCGCCGCGCTGCTCGCGGAGATCGGCGCCGCGAAGTTGCAGCATCTGGTGCTGGCGCATCTGTCCGAGCAGAACAATTCGCAGGCCCTGGCCCGTGAGGCGGCGGCCACCGCGCTGGGTGTCGACACCGACTGGATACAGATCGCCGACCAGGAAGACGGCCTGGACTGGCGGACATTGGCGTCGTGAGGACGCTTCCGATTTTTACGACACAGGATTGATCGATGACCACTCGCTTGCTGCTGGGCCAGGCCGCGCTGTCCTCCTTTCGCCTGGACCGGTTGAACGCGGCGCTGGCCGAGGCCGGCAGCCCGGTCACGGTGCAGGGTTCGGCGTGGATTTATCTGGTCAACGCGTCGCGCCCGGCCGACTGGGACGTGATCGAAAAGCTGCTGCCCGGCGTGACCACGGAGCAGCCGGCTGGTGATGTCGCCCGCTACATCCTGCCGCGGGCCGGAACCTTGTCACCGTGGTCCAGCAAGGCGACCGACATCGCCCGGGTTTGCGGCATGGACGTGGACCGGCTGGAGCGCGGGCGCCTGCTGATGCTCAGCGCCGAGCCGGACCCGGCGGCGCTGGATCTGCTGCACGACCGCATGACCGAACAGGTGCTGCCGACGCTGGACGATCTGGACGCCGTGTTCGCGACGCCGCCGCGCCGGCCGTTGCGACACATGCCGCTGGGGGACGATCCGGTCGCCTCGCTGCGTGCCGCCGATGCCGAGCTGGGGCTGGCACTGTCCGACGACGAGATCGAATACCTCGCCGCGTTCTACGCGGATGTCGCGCGCGAGCCCACCGATGCCGAACTGATGATGTTCGCGCAGATCAATTCGGAGCACTGCCGGCACAAGATCTTCAACGCCCGGTTCACCATTGACGGCGAGCCGCAGGATCAGTCGCTGTTCGACATGATCCGCGCCAGCCACGCGGCTTCGCCGGACAGCATTCTGTCCGCGTACAAGGACAACGCGGCGGTGCTGGAGGCGAAGCCCAGTGGCCAGTTTCGCGTCAGCGGCGAGCCGGTCTACGCACTGACCGAGGAGCCGTCGCACATCTCCATCAAGGTGGAGACGCACAATCATCCGACCGCGATCTCGCCCGATCCGGGCGCCGCGACCGGCGCCGGCGGCGAGATTCGCGACGAGGCCGCGACCGGCCGTGGCGGCTACACCAAGGCCGGGCTCTGCGGGTTCTCCGTCTCCAACCTCAAGATTCCGGGCATGCCGCGGCCGTGGGAAGTCGATGTCGGCAAGCCGGGGCACATGGCCAGCGCCTTGCAGATCATGCTGGAAGGCCCGATCGGCGCCGCCAGCTACAACAACGAATTCGGCCGCCCGAACCTGACCGGTTATTTCCGAACCTATGAGCAGACCGTCGCCGGCCTGCTGCGCGGCTATCACAAGCCGATCATGATCGCCGGCGGTATCGGCAGCGTGCGCGATGGGCATGTGGAGAAACTGGCCGTGCCGGTGGACGCCAAGCTGATCGTGCTGGGCGGGCCGGCGATGCTGATCGGCCTGGGCGGTGGCGCCGCCAGTTCGGTCGGTGCCGGCGAGGGGCAGGAATCGCTGGATTTCGCCTCGGTGCAGCGGGCCAATCCCGAAATGCAGCGCCGTGCGCAGGAAGTCATCGACCGCTGCTGCGCACTGGGCGAGGCCAATCCGATTCTGTCCATCCACGATGTCGGCGCGGGCGGAATCTCCAACGCGTTGCCGGAGATCATCGACGAAGACGGGCGTGGCGGCGTGATCCGGCTCAGCGACGTGCATTCGGCCGATCCGTCGCTCTCCCCGATGGAAATCTGGAGCAATGAATCGCAGGAGCGCTACGTGCTCGCGATTGCCGGCGAAACGCTGGAGCAGTTCCGGGCGATTGCCCTGCGCGAGCGCTGCCCGTTCGCCGTGGTAGGCGAGGCCACCGCGAACCCGCAGCTCGAAGTGCTGGACCAGGACGGTGGTCACGCCGTCGACATGCCCATGCCCGTGTTGCTCGGCGAGACGCCCAGGATGCATCGCGACGTGGTGCGCATGACCTCGCCGGGTGATGGTTGGACCGGTGCCGATGTCGATCTGGCCGAGGCCGTCGACCGCGTGCTGCGGCTGCCGTCGGTGGGCTCCAAGCAGTTTCTGATCACGATTGGCGACCGCTGCATCACCGGGCTGGTGGCCCGAGACCAGATGGTCGGCCCCTGGCAGACGCCGGTGGCTGACGTCGCGGTGACCGCGGGCGGTTACACCGGCCATGTCGGCGAGGCGATGGCCATGGGCGAGCGCACGCCGGTGGCGTTGCTCAACGCTCCGGCCTCCGGTCGCATGGCCGTGGGCGAGGCGGTGATGAATCTGCTCGCCTCGGACATCGAACGCCTGGACCGGGTGCGGCTGTCGGCCAACTGGATGGCGGCCTGTGGCGAACCCGGGGAGGACGCGAGGCTTTACGACACGGTCCGGGCAGTTGGTGCCGAACTGTGTCCGGCGCTGGGCATCGCGATTCCAGTCGGCAAGGATTCGCTGTCCATGCGCGCGCGCTGGACGGCTGATGGCGAGAGCCGACAGATGAGCGCGCCCATGTCGCTGATCGTCACTGCGTTCTCGGCGGTGCGGGACATCCGCCGCACACTGACCCCGGTGCTGGACGCCACTGGTGACACGCTGCTGGTGCTGTTGACCCCGGCCGGGGTGCAGCAGCGTCTGGGCGCCAGTGCGCTGGCCCAGGTTTACGGCCAGACCGGCGATCTGGTGCCGGACCTGGACGATGCGACCGGCTTCAAGGCCTTTGTCGACACCGTGATCGCGCAAAAGGCCGAGGACCGGTTCCTGGCCTACCACGACCGCTCCGACGGCGGCCTGCTGACCACGCTTTGCGAGATGGCCTTCGCCAGCCGCTGCGGTCTGGACATCGACCTCGGAACGCAATTGCCGGTGCCTGCGCTGTTCAACGAGGAACTGGGCGCGGTCGTGCAGATTCGTGCCGACGAGCTGGAGGCACTGACCGAGGTTTTCTTCGCCATCGGCGCCGGCGTGCAGGTACTCGGCCGACCCAACGAGACGCAGACCATCACAATCGCCGTCGGCGGCGCCGAAGTGTTCGCCGCCACCCGTGGCGATCTGCAGCAGCGCTGGGCCGAGACGAGCTGGCAGATGCAGCGCCTGCGCGACAACCCGGCCGGTGCGGACAACGAGTACGCCATGCTGCTGGACAAGGCCGATCCCGGCCTGCATGCGGCGCTGACCTATGACGTTGGCGAGGACATCGCCGCGCCGTTCCTGAACCTGTCGCGGCCCAAGGTCGCGATCCTGCGCGAGCAGGGCGTGAACAGTGCCCGCGAGATGGCCTTCGCGTTTCACGTCGCGGGTTTCGAGGCCGTGGACGTGCACATGTCCGATCTGATCGATCGGGTGCATGCGCTGGACGACTACGCCGGCCTGATCGCGCCGGGCGGTTTCTCCTACGGCGACGTACTGGGTGCCGGCCGTGGCTGGGCGGGTTCGATCCGCTTCCACGCCGAACTGGCGAACCGCTTCCGCGACTTCGTGAGCCGGGACGACCGTTTCCTGCTCGGCATCTGCAACGGCTGCCAGATGATGGCGGAGCTGCGTGACCTGATCCCCGGTGCCGAGCACTGGCCGCATTTCGTCCGTAACGCCTCCGAGCAGTTCGAAGGCCGTGTGGCGATGGTGCAGGTGCCCAAGTTCACCAACTCGCTGTTCCTGGAGGACATGCAGGGTTCGCGGATGCCGGTGGCGGTGTCGCACGGCGAGGGTCGGGCGCTGTTCGCCTCGCCCGAGGATCAGGCCGCGTTGCAGGCCGCCAATGGCGTGGCCCTGCAATACATCGACAACCGCGGTGATGTGACCGAAGCCTACCCGGCCAACCCCAATGGTTCACCGGCCGGCATCGCCGGCGTGACGGCCGCCGACGGGCGCGTGCTGATCATGATGCCGCACCCGGAGCGGGTGATCCGCACCGTGTCGAATTCCTGGAACGATCCGTCCTGGGGCGAGTACGGGCCGTGGATGCGGATCTTCCGCAACGCGCGGCGCTGGGTGGGGTGACCGACGCGCGGCGGTGGATCGACGTCACGTCGTAAACGACGTGTTGGCTTCGGCTAGCTTTCGGACTGCTGCTCTGATGACACGGATGCCGTGTTCTTGAACCAGACATCGCGCTGCGGGAACGGGATGGTGACGCCGTTGCTGCGGAAGGCCTGGTCGATGGCGAAGCGCAGGTCGCTGGCGACGGCGTAGCGCCGGGTCACGTCGCGCACGTAGCACTTCAGCTCGAAGTCCAGCGACGAGTCGCCGAAGTTGCTGAACCAGACCAGGGGTTTCGGCGCCAGTGCCTGATCGGAGCCCATGACCTCGTCGTGGCCATCGGCGACCTCATGCAGCAGGCGCTTCACCAGCGCGGTGTCGCTGCCGTAGGCCACGCCCACGCCCACGGTGATGCGACCGAACTTGTCGCGCAGCATCCAGTTGGTCACGTGGTTGGAGATCAGATCGGAGTTCGGCACGATCACGTGCTGGCGGTTGAGCGTTTCGATTTCCGTGGCGCGGATGCGAATCTTGCGGACGAAGCCTTCGGTGCCGTTGACGTCGATGAAGTCGCCGGTGCGGATCGGGCGCTCGAACAGCAGGATCAGGCCGGAAACGAAGTTGTTGACGATGTTCTGCAACCCGAAGCCGATGCCGACGCCCAGCGCCCCGGCGACGATGGCGAACTTGGTCAGATCCACGCCCCCGATGGCCAGGCCGATCAGCACCGCGAGCACGAAGGCGCCGTAGCCGAACAGGGTGGCGACCGATTCCCGCAGCGAGGCGTCCAGCGGCGTGTGGGCGAGCCAGTTGGTCTCCAGCCTGTGGGACAGCCAGCGAAAGCCCGAGACCAGCATCAGGAACACGACGGCGCCGAGCAGCATCTGTCCCGGTACGACGCGGATGTCGCCGACGCTGATGCCCGTGGTGAGCAGACGGTCGATCATCTGCTCGCTGACCCCGCCGAGCCCCCACCAGTCCAGCAATGTCAGCGGCACCGCGATCCACAGGATCGCGACGATTGCCCAGTGAGCCCAGGTCACTTCGCGTAGTGGTTCGTCGAGGTCCGCGCCCGCTTGCGCGCGCAGGCGCTGCTGCCAGATCAGCTGCCCGGTGGCGATGCCATCGGACAGACGGGCGAGCAGCACGGTGAGCCCTGCGGCGACCGCCACGAGGCCGAACGACTTGGTCAGCAGCAGAAACGGCCAGACCGGGTGGGTGAACCATTGCTGTTGCAGGCCGTACCAGGCCGTGGCCGCGGCAGCCGCGCACAGCGCCGCAATCGGGGCAATCCAGCGCACGTTGTCATCCTTCCAGAAGCACTCGTCGCATTGTAAGGATTGCCCGCCTGAAGTGGGCGGCGTGGCGGTGCTGACGTGGGCGGGCCATACCCCCGACGGTCATGATCCGGTTTCGGCCGCTTCGCCAGGTCAGGATGTGCGACCGGGTTTCAGGTGTCTTCGCAGACGAACCAGGGGCCGGTGATTTCGTAGGTGCCGCCGGACATGCCGCTGACGTACAGGTGTTTGCCGTCCGGGCTGAAGGAGGGGCCGGATGGGCCGCCACCGGCGACGAATTGCAGTAGCGGAACCTGACGGCCATCCGGCAGCAGCCCGACGACCTGAGAGTCATCACCATCCTCGCAACAGATGACGTCGCCATCGGCGTTCATGATCAGGTTGTCCAGCGCGCTGAGGATGTTGTTCTCACCCACATCGTCGTCGTAGATCGCCTGCACGGTGGCCGCGGCGATGTCGTAGCGCCACAGGCGGTTGTCGCCCTTGGTCGAGAACACGATGCTGTGATCGGTGGCGTGATACCAGATGCCCTCGCCGCCATCGAAGTGTTCCGCTTCCGGCAACTGCCGGCGGATCGGCCGCAGAACGGCTTCATGCGGGGACAGCGTCAGCGGTTCCGGATTGGGGACGTCCGCCCAGGTCACCGCGCGGGGTTCGAAGATGTCGCCGGCCTCGACAACCGCCGCCTGCAGCCGTCCGCTGCCGAGGTCGGGTCGCCAGTGGTCCGCGACGTTCCGGTCGGGGACGAAGCGATAGAACAGGCCGCCGTTGCCGTCGGGGTCATTGCGCTGGTCCTCGGTCAGATAGACATGCATTGGATCGGATCGCGGATCCACCGCGGCCGCCTCGTGCTGGAACTTGCCCAGCGCCGGAAGCCGCACCGCGTCATCCGCCGTGCCGAGCGGATAGCATTCGTACACGTAGCCGGTGTCGGTTTCCTCGCAGCTGAGCCAGGTGCCCCAGGGGGTCGGGCCGCCGGCGCAGTTCTTGGTGGTGCCGCTGAGAATCGGATAGGCGTCGATCAGCTCGCCGTCGGCATTGAAGCGCAGCGCGCCCACGCCGGCTTCGTAGAACACGTTGCGCTCGTTCTCGTCCTCGTTCTTCTCGCTGTTGGAGACATAGACCCAGCCGCCATCGTCGGCGGGAAAGCAGGCGCCGCCATCCGGCAGTTCGTGCCAGATGTAGTCCTTGCCGGGAATCGGCGGCTCGCCCGTCCTGGCGACCAGCTTCACGGTGAACCCTTCCGGTACGCGCAGACCGAAATCGCCAAACATCTGCGGTTCGCCCAACGGGCCGATGTTCGCCAGGTTCGATTTCAGCAACGGCGTGCAGCTCGCGGCATCCGTGGGCAGGCCCGGCGTTGCGGGGCCGCCATCGCTGCATCCGAGCATCCAGCCGGACTGGAGATAGACGCCGGCCTGGGCGGCCATTTCAAGAAACTGGCGACGGGTGTAACGAGCCATGAGGAGACATCCTTGCGCGACATTCAGGAGCGGGTTGCCGTGGTCCGTCGTCGGTCGGGCTCTTGAGTGCCGCGCCGGGTCGCGGGCAGCCCGTCGACCGATGTCGGGGAGGCAGCCTTCTATCATGCGGCCGTCCGGTGACAGCCCGATGACGGGGCGCAGTGGCTTAGCGGCCGGCGTGTCCGTCGTCGTTGAGGTGCAGGCCGCGTTCGTAGATCCGGTTCATCCGTGCCGGCGACAGACCGGCGAGATAGCCGAGCTTCATCAGCTGATTCATGGTCGCCTGCCGCCAGACACCGTTGCGGCTGTACCGGGTGGCGGAGGTGGTGGCGGGCGTGTCGAGGCGATGTGGGCGGCCGTGGCGCAGCAGCAGACGGGACAACGCGGTGTCCTCGAAGATGTCCAGTTCCGGAACCATCGCCGCCAGCAATGGCTCGCGTCGGCAGAAGATGCAGTGGTCGAGGTAGACGATCCCCCCGTGGTCCATGCGCACACGGTTGGAGTAGAACGAGGTCCAGGCCAGCAGTGGATGGTCCTGATCGAAGCGATGCGTGAAGCCGCCCCAGGTCACGTCGGCGGGCAGGGCGAGCAGCGCATCGATCGCACCGGGTGCGAGCAGGCTGCGCGGGTGATGCAGTAGCACCATGTCCGCCGAGGTGGCGTGGATGCCGGCATTCAGGCGTTGCGCCCGATTGCTCGCGGGCAGGTTGATCAGGCGCGCGCCGCTGTCGACGATGCGCTCCGCCGTGCCGTCGGTGCTCGCGTTATCCACGCAGATCAGCTCGACCGCGGGATGGGTGCGCAGGCTGGCGAGTTGTCGCGGCAGGTAATCCAGCCCCAGCTCGTTGCTGGTGGGCAGGATGACGGCGATCACGCGGCGGAGCAGGCGCCGCCGCCGAGCACGCAGAACTTGGCGCAGTGCGGATGGTTGAGCCGAACCGGTTGCAGTGACTGCTTGAGCGAACGACCCATCTCGAACTGGGCGTCGTAGGGCAGCAGCGTGCAGGCGGCGACCACGGGATGTGGCTC
>NZ_CAXFCL010000202.1:0-12039 GCF_964000955.1 uncultured Abyssibacter sp. | reverse complement strand
GGGTTGAGCTGAACAGGCCGTGTTCACCGATTCGCGCGTAGTATGAACGGCAGAAACTTTCGGGGCTGCACCGGTCCAGGACCAATCCGACCTTGGAACAAGACCACGACAAGAACGAGAGTCGGCTGATCGAACAGCTGCGCGAAAGTGAGCAGCGGTTTCGGGGTGCCTTCGAGACCGCGGCGATCGGCATGGCGCTGGTGTCGCTGGAGGGTCGTTGGCTGGACGTCAATGCTTCGCTCTGCGACATCGTCGGCTACCACCGGGACGAGTTGCTGGTCACGGATTTCCAGACCATCACCCATCCCGACGATCTGGACGCCGATCTCAATCTGCTGAACCAGCTCGTCGCCGGCGAAATTCCGTCCTACCGGATGGGCAAGCGCTATTTCCACAAGTCCGGGCGACTGGTCTGGGTGGTGCTGAGCGTGTCGCTGGTACGCAACGCCGCTGGCGAGCCGCTGCACTTCGTCTCGCAGATCGAGGATGTCACGCAGCAAAAGGAGGCGCGGACGGCGCTGGAGCAGACCAATCGCGAACTGGACCAGTTCGCCGCGGTGGTGTCGCACGACCTCAAGGCGCCGTTGCGCGGCGTCCGCGGCTTCGCCCGCCTGCTGCGGGAGCGCGCAACCGACGAGTTGTCTCCTCAGTCTCTGGAATTGCTGGGTATGATCGATGCCAGCATCGACCGCGCCGACGCGCTGGTTGACGATCTGCTGGCGCTGGCCCGGGTCGGCCAGAGCGGCGAGCAGGAGTCGGTGGATACCCGGACGGTGCTGGGTGATGTGCTGTTCGATCTGGGGCCGGAGCTGGACGCCGTCGACGCCAGAGTGGACACCGGCGATTTGCTGCCGGTCCGGAGCACCGAGGCGAGCATCCGTCAGTTGCTGCAAAACCTGCTGGTCAACGCAATCAAGTTCCGCGACGAAACCCGCCCGCTGCGAATCACCGTCGATTGCCAACGACGAATGAATGAGGCCATCTTTGCGGTGATCGACAATGGCCGTGGTATCCAGCCGCGACACGCCGAACGCGTGTTCCGCGTGTTCGAACGGCTGCACGGCGACGAGGTGGAAGGGACCGGTATTGGACTGGCGATCTGCAAGAAGGTCGTGGAACGAGCCGGTGGTCGCATCTCGATCGAGCCCAATGCAATGGTCGGAGTGACCGTACGCTTTGCACTGCCGGTGGCACTGCCTGCCGATTGACGCCGCGGCGTCGGCCCACCGTCGCGGGCGGCGCCGATGTTTGATTTTGCGATGCAAAATGCAAAGCGATCCGCCATGCGAGCCGATGCCTCGCGTCACCCTAGGGCGGAATGATCAATTACTTCAAATTAATCAGTGGCTTATTCTGCTTTCCATGTTGGAACGCCATTTGCCATTCGTTATGGACAAAGTTCCACGAGACCTCGACCCATGACGTTGAATCGAACCGCTCTCATTCTGATCGGCTACCAAAATGACTACTTTGCACCCGATGGCATTCTGCACCCTGTCATCGAAGAAGCGGCCCGTGTGGGCGGCGTTCTAGGTAATACGCTCGGCTTGCTGGAGCGGCTTGGTGACCAATTTGCCATGGTGGTGTCGACGCCCATCATCTTTTCTCCCGATTATCGTGAGCTGGAAAGGCCGGTTGGCATTCTCAAGACCATCGAAGAGGTCGGGGCGTTTCAGGCTAGCCGACCTGGCAGCCGTACGATTGACCAGCTGAAGCCCTACGAGACCATCATCACCGAAATTCCAGGAAAACGCGGCCTGAACGCCTTTTCCAACACGAATCTGGAAAAAAGCCTGCGCCGCGGCCGGATCGACCATGTGGTGTTAGCCGGCGCGGTTACCTCGATTTGCATCGACTCCACTGGTCGCCATGCCTCCGACCTCGGCTTCGCTGTGACCGTCCTGTCCGATTGCACGACGGGCCGGACGGTATTCGAGCAGGAGTACTACTGCGAGAACGTGTTTCCACTTTATGCCAATGTGCTGACGTCGAGTGAGCTGTCGTCCGGATAGTGTTCTGTTCCCAGGCGTTTCGGCGCATCCCCCAAAAGGCCGCTGCTCAGCGGCCTTTTTTTGTCTGACTGTCACCGCGGTGACAGTGTGACCGAACGGCCGTCATTATTTTGTCGGAGACGGTTGATCGGCACCCGAAATGGAAAAGAACTTTGCAAATTGAGAAGCATTCTGAAAGTTGGGCCTATGCCGCGTCATCATTATTTATTCTCTATCCGGTTAGGAGTCATCCAACTGACTGATATAAAAGAAATAAGATACAAATTATTGATGTCTTAGAACATGGCTTGGATGCTGCAAACCAGGATGCGAACCTGAAAACTGACCCGCGCTTGGCGGGCAAGGAGCATCCATGATCGCGACCCGGTATCGCGCCCTCGTGAGCGGCCTGTTGTTGTGCATGGCAGGGCTTGTTCATGCAGACGGCCTGAAATATGTTGAAACGGCTGACGGCGCCAAGCGTTCTTCTACGCGGCACCTGGTGCAATGGACTCACACCCGTCTGGTTTTTGACAAGCCGCTCGAACGCGTGGCGGTCGGTCAGGAAAACACACTGAAAGTCGAAGTGCTGGGCGAGTACGAGATCCTGGCTCTGGCCAAGAACGTGGGCCGGACTAGCATCATGGTCTGGTACGCCGATCAGACCACCGAAACCTTTTTGTTCAGCGTGGTTCAGGATTTGAGCGTGTTGCGGCGCGCGCTGTCCGACGTGCACCCTCGCATTCGCATCGAGCTGGCGCCCGACCGGGCCGCGCTGGTGCTGCGCGGTCGCGTGCCCACAGTCAAGTACCGTCTCGGCGCGCAGGCGGTGGCAGAAAACTACCTGTTTGCAGGCCAGCGTCACCGTGACTTCGGGCCGACCGACAGCGTGCTGCAGGCCCCCGGTGGTGTGCGCGTGGATCAGGGGCCGCGCGCCGGTGGCTATGGTGCGGCCATCATCAACTTGATTCAGGTCGATGAGCTGCCGCAAAGCCACGAAGACAAGATACTCGCCGCCATCCGCGATGTGGGTGGCCACGATGTGAAGGTGCGCCGGATCCAAACCGGGGATCTGGTCGACAACGGCGTCGATACGCTGGTGCTGGCCGGCGAGGTGCCCAACCAAGTTGTACTCACACGGGTGCTCAATATCGCATCGCGCCTGTTTCTTGGTGTGGCGGCCGATCAGCCCGGCGGCGTGCAGATCACACCTTTAACGGATGAGTCCGGCGCCATGCTCGATGGCCGTCAGTCTACGGCGAAGGCTGCCAACGGCTTCGGCGTGACGCTGGACGAACTCGATAACGACATTCGCGCCAACATCGGGCGCTCCAAACTGATCTCGGCCGCTGGTGGGAGCATTCTGTCCATGATCGAGGTCCGCGACCTGCCGCAGGTGCGTGTGTCCGTGCAAATGCACGAAGTGGATCGACTGCGCCTGAAATCGTGGCGCCCCGATATCTCTGCGGTGAGCAGCGGCTATCGGCGCGACGGTGGCTTCACGCAGCCGGGACTCCAGCCCGTGGAAGGTGCCTCCACCGTGGAAAATGCCCTGCGGATGGTCGGCGGCGCGTTGTCCAATAATTTGCAGATCGCCAACGGACGGTTCGCGTTCGACATGCTGTTCTCGCTGTTAGAGGAGGAAGGCATATCGCGAACCTTGTCGCGGCCCACGCTAACCGTGCTGGCCGGTGAATCGGCCGTGTTCCGCGCCGGTGGTGAGGTGCCGATTCCCAGCGCCTTCGCGCCATCCGGCCTCTCCGCGGACGATAGCGTCGGGCAGAACGCGAGCGGTGTGTTCAGCGGCACCGAATTCAAGGCATTCGGCGTCGAGCTAAAGGTTCGCGCCATGGTGGACGAGCACGACCAGATCACTCTGGACATCAACCCCACGGTGTCGTTGCCGGATACTGCGCTAACCCGTCAGATCGCCGACAGCACCGGCTCTAGCCTTAATGCGGCGGCATTCGATGTCCGCAGCATTAGCACGTCGACGCGTGTTCGCGATGGGCAGCCGCTGGTGCTGGGCGGTCTGGTCAGCCGCGACATCTCGGACAGAAGCGCACACACACCAGGCATTAGCGATGTTCCGCTGGTGGGCCGCCTCGCGGAATCGACCAGCCAGAGCGACAACGAGCGCGAACTCATCATCGTCGTGACCCCAACCATCGTGCGCGAACCCAAGCACGACTTGAATCTCTGGCATTTTCCTAATCCGCGGCTGTTGCTCCGCGAAGGACTATCGCCTCAACACCGTCACCTGCGCAGTACCTCAAGCGCACCGGAGATCTCCTGATGAATGCTTATAAGTGCATGAAAGGTCTGATGCTGATGTCGATGGCACTAAGCAGTGCCTGCACGTCCATGGACCACGCCCGCAAACACCAGCCTGATCCGCAGGATCGGCTCGCCGCCATGCTGGAACTGGACCAGAACGCCTATGTGCATGGCCGCATGTGTCGCGATATCTGGTACGACAACAATCGGGTCATGGATTGCGAAGCCATCCAACGCGAGATCGACCGTCTGTATGTCGAATACCCGCAGGCCGAGCGCGTGTTACTCGCGAATGCCGTCATGCACTTCGAGCATGGGCGCCCGGAAGCGGCCCAGTGGTTGTTGGATGAACTCCTGGCCCGGCCCGGCAGCTTTCCCCAGGCCGGTATTCTGCGATCACAGCTCGCACTGCGGGAAGGGAATCTCAGTCTCGCACGCCGCGTGTTGGAGGCGCAGATTGCGCTGGCGCCGGGCCAGCCCCTGCTCCACGAAGCGGTGGCCAGCGTGCATTACCTGACCGGTGACTACAGTGAGGCTGATCAGGCCCTGCGCCGAGCGGATCTGCTCGGCGCGCCGCAGTGGCGAACGAATTACCACCGCGGGCTGTTGCTTGAGGGGCAGCACCAACCCGTCCAAGCCTGTGACGTCTATCGCAAGAGCCTGAACCAGAACCCGGGTTACCGCCAGCCCATGGCGCGTCTGGTTGGTCTCAGTCATCAGCCGGACTGCGCGCGTGCCCTGCGCGCCGTTCGCCAATCCGACCAGCCCATGTCCTAAACAGACGCTCGAAGACCGAAAAACGGCCCTACATGGGCCGTTTTTTTGTTTGTGCTGGTTGGAAGGCGCTGCTGAAAACGCTGCAGGAGTCGAAAATGCAAAGAGTATTCGCAGCTCGATTCGCAAATTGGGAATATCGCATGCCAGCCGCGCATCTTCGCGCGATCAGGCTACGTTTGATATTCTATAACGCATTGATATGTATGGTAAAAATAGATTTTAATCGAATGGCCTGTGTCTGGCACGAGCCCTGCAATATAGATATCGCAGGACGCAGAAAGCCTTGGTTATCAGGCTAAATTACCGAACGGACTTTAAATCTAGACATTTTATTAAGGAATACCGCAATGAAACTGCAGAGCAAAGAAAGCCACAACAACCGTCGTCAGGCTGGATTCATCATGACCTCCGAACTCATCCTGCTGGTGACCATCATGGTGGTTGGCATGATCGTCGGTCTGGTTACGATGCGTGATGCCGCCACGGCCGAGATGGAAGACGTCGCCGAGGCCATCGGCCAGCTGGATCAGAGCTACGCCTTCAACGGTCTGAAGAGTGCCAATAACACCGCCCTGGTGGATGGCTCGAGCTACGGCGATGCCGTTGATCTGAACGCCGGCGACAACTCCGAGTTCACGTTTGTCGCCAACGACAATGCCGAAGGCGTGACCAGCATCGCTCCCGCCGCGGGATCGTCCAGCGCCGCTGCTGCGGGCACGCAGTAATCGCCACCCAAGCCAAGCGGCCCTTCGGGGCCGCTTGATTCCTCGCTTCAACCCGGAGTCCTGACATGAAATCCAAGACCAGAGGAAGTGCGACCGCCAGTATTGCCCTGTTTGTCACCTCGGGCCTGATGGCATCGGTGCTCGGGCTCCGACAATACGACCGGGTCACCTCCGTGCCGGCCTGGGTCACCAGTACACCGGTTCAGGCAGGCAATGTGTTGACGCGAGATCAATTGACCCAAACCCGGATTCCGCGGGATGAGGTCGGCATCGACAATCCCCAGGCGCTGATCGGCAAGCGCCTGCGCATCAGCAAGGATGCGGGTCAGGCGATCCAGCCCGAGGATTTGATCGTGCCGGCACCACCGCAGCAAAAGACCCTGGCGCAGCATGTTCCCCAGGGGCGGGTGCTCTACTCCTTGCCGCTGGGCAATCACGCCACCACGCCGTTAGCGCAACTACACGCCGGCGATCGGCTGGATGTGCTGGTCCGCGGACGGAATGGGGTTCGCACCGCCGCGACCGATGTCCGTCTGATCGGCGTACTCAAGCCGCGCGGGTCATTGCCGTCTACGGACGACAGCGGGCCCATCACCAGCTTGTTGCCGCAGCGTTCGAGCCGGCAGGCCGCGGCCAGCGGTCACACCACGCTGGTGCTGGCGGTGCAGCCGGAACACGTCTATCCGCTGGCGCATATTGCCGCCGCAGACCAGGTTTCCTTGGTTATCCATAGCGCCCTGGATGTCGCCTTGGGTCGCCAGGTGACGGTGACTCCGGCGCGCACGGAACGCCCGGTCGAGATCGTCGCCGGACTCGAGCGCTCCACTGTTTACGTCAATCGCTAAACGGAGATCGTCATGCTCAGACTGCTGGAAAATACCGAAGCGCGCCCGGTTGCTGTGCGCAGGCCAACCAACCTGCGCAATCTGCGACGCCAAGTGCATGCGCGGCTCATCGATTCACTGGACGGCGAGTCCTCAGACGCCCTGGATCGACCCGACGTCGTCAGCGAGCGCATCGGCGAGATTCTTTGGGACCTGTCACGGGAAACCGAACTGACGGTCTCCCTCCCCGAGCGTCGTCGGATCGAGTCGGAGATTCTTGACGACCTGAAGGGCATGGGCCCCCTGGCGTCCCTGATGCTGGACCGTGGCATCACCGACATACTCGTCAACGGACCCGACGAGGTCTGGATTGATCGCTGCGGCAAGCTGGAACGCACCGACCTGGCCTTCGATGACGATGCGCATCTACGCCGCTTCATTGATCGGCTGGTCGCCGGTCAGGGCCGTCATCTCGATGCCCGTCATCCGCAGGTTGATGCGCGCCTGCCCGATGGCAGCCGCCTGCATGCGGTGATTCCACCGCTTTGTCCACGGGGCGCGGTGGTATCGATCCGGCGGTTCCAGAATGAATCGCTGAAACCGCAGGATCTTGTTGCGCGTGGCATGCTGGATCAGGGCTTGCTGACCTTGCTGGAACTCGCGGTCGGCTGCGGGCAGAACATCGTCATCGCCGGGAGTGCCGGCGCCGGAAAAACCACGCTGCTGAACATGCTGTCGGGGTTCATCCCGGACAACGAGCGGGTGGTGACCGTGGAGGAAACCGCCGAACTGAAATTGGACCATGGCCACGTGATTCCGCTGGAAGCTCGTCAGCAGGTGGGCGAAGAGGCCCAGACCAGCCCGCTGCGAGAGCTCGTCCGCACCGCGTTGCGCATGCGCGCCGACCGGATCATTGTCGGTGAAGTGCGTGGAGGCGAGGTGCTGGACATGTTGCAGGCGATGAACGTCGGACATGACGGGAGTCTGACCACTGTTCACGCCAACAGCCCGCAGGATGTGCTGCGGCGTCTGGAGGCGCTGGCCCACATGGGCGACGCCGGCATGCCGCGCGAGACCATTCGGGACATGATCGGATCAGCCGTGCATCTGATTGTTCAGGTCATGCGCTTTCGGGATGGTCAGCGTCGCATCGTCAGCCTTTGCGAAGTGCATGACGACCAGGGCTCGCTAGAGGTCAACGAACTCTACCGCTACAAGCTGGCGCGGGCCGAAGTCGGCGGTGGCATCGTCGGCCAGCACGAATGCACCGGTCATCCGCCGCGTTTTCTGGAGCGTGCGCAGGTGCTGGGGTATCTGACACCCGATCGCTACACCGGACTGCGGGATGCCGTTTGAAGTTGCAGCATTTCTGGCCTGCCTGCTGGCGTGTGGGGTGAGTGCTTTGCAGCTGCGGCAGGTCTTTCGTGCCTCCGCGAGCGGCGACTCTGTTGTCGACGGTGCGCGCGAGTCCATGCCCCCCAATGCGTTACAACGGCTGGGGGCAGCGCTGCCCGGCCAGCCAACCGCGCTGGTCGTACTGGCGCTGATTCTGGTGCCGGGATTGCTGGCGGTCACCGCCGCCACGCTGCTCAAGCCGGACCTGCCATCGCTGGCAGGCGTCGTGGGTCTTGGCCTGCCCGCGCTCATGCTGCTGGTTCTGCGCGACGTCGCGAGTTGGCGCTGCCGTCACTTTGAAACCCAGCTGGTGGACGCGACCGATTTGATGAACGCCGCCGTGCAGGCGGGATTGAATGCACATGGGGCGATCGAGACGGCTTCGCTGTCGGGGCCGGCAAGCGTGCGCAGGGAGCTGGCTGAAGTGCTGGGCCGGCTGGATCTCGGATTGCCCATCGAGCAGGCGCTTAGCCGGATGCGTGAGCGCTACGACTGCGAAGGCACGCGTTTATTGACTCAGGCATTGGTCGTTAAGTGGCACGACGGAACCGACTTTCGCAGCTTGCTACGTGCCGTCAGCGCGTTGCTGCATGAGCGGTTGAAGCTACGCCGTCAGGTCGAAAGTCAATTGTCCGGCGCGCGCTATGCGGCGCTGTTTGCAGGGGCGCTGCCGTACTTGCTGATTCCGGTGTTTCTCTGGCGCCAGCCCGAATGGCTCGACGTGCTTTTGGAACACCCGCAGGGCGTGACACTGCTGCTGTCGGCGGCGTTGTGCCAGGTGGCCGGCTTCGTGTGGTTACGTCGAATCTTGAGGATGCAGGAATGAGCATGGTGACGATCTGGGTGGATTTGCTCGCTCTCGGGTTGATGATCGCCAGCGGCCTGCTGTTTTGGCGCATGGAGCGCAGCAGTCTGCGCCGCCCCGGCAACCGCCGCCGGGAAACCCTGGAAGGCGAGCCCCAGCGTGGCCTCTACCTCCGAGGCTTGCGGCAGGCAGGGCTGCATCCGCGACAGGCGTACCGCGTTTTCTGGGGGAGCAAGTTCACCCTCGCGCTACTGGCCGGGTTGCTGGCCCTGGAGTGGACCGACGGCACGCGACCGGTGACGGTCGTGGCGTGTGTGCTGGCCGCGGGTTTTGTGCCGGATCTCTGGTTGCTGCTGCGGCGGCATCAGCGGCGCCAACGCATTCGTCAAAGCCTGCCGTTTCTGATCAGCCTGATTGTCGCGTATCTGCGTTCCGGTGTGCCATTGACACAGGCATTGAGCCAGGTCGCCCGGCTTCGCCCCGATTCTCAGGACCCGCTGGGCCAGGAGATGGAGCTGATCAGCCGCGAGATCAACGCCGGCCGTGACCGCAATGTCGCCTTTTCGCACTTGGCTGCACGCACGGGAGTGCCGGCCACGGAACGTCTCGCCGCCGTGCTTCGTGTTGGCCATGAGGCGGGCGCCCCGATTGCCGACACCCTCGACGCCCAGGCCCGACTGCTAGGCCATGAACAGGCGCAGCAGGTCACCGAGCTGACCCAGCGCAAGTCGATGGAGCTAATGCTGCCAATGGTGCTCGTCTGCTTCCCCATGTTTCTGGTGCTGGTCATGTTCCCGGCAGCCATCCAGCTAATGGATGTGCTCGGCATGATTGGCGAATTGTTCTAGGCACGATCAAGGTTCTGATGCAGATGACACAGACTCATACGCGCTTTCGCGCCGCCACGCGCCGCCAGGGCGGATTCATCATCACCGTCGAGCTCTTGTTGATCGCGACCATTCTGGTCATCGGTTCCATCGTCGGTGTCATCGCGATTCGGGACGCCCTGGTCAAGCGCATCGCCCAGCAGCGGTCTCAGGCGGTGCTCGTCATCGACGACGGCGGCCGGGTGCTGGGCGAGGCCCTGGGTTTTGACGAACACGAAGCGCCCCTGGTGAGCTACATCGATCGCACGGTGCCACCCGCTGTGCCAGACCCCGATCATCGCAACTACCGAGCATTGATCGGCGTCCGCGACGACCGGTTCACCACCCGGGAGCCGGTGTATTACTCCGGCGAGAACTGCACGGGGACACCGTGCATGAAGCTCGCCAGCGACGAGGACACCGACAACATCGGTTTCGATGGTATCGCCGGGACTGGTGCGGTGAGTTACCTGTATGGCGTGCAGAATTCGCCGACCTACGGGATTGGCGCATCGCCGAGTGGTCTGCGTGGCGACCTGTATCGCAGCACCGACCAGTTCTGTCCGGTGGAGGTATCCGAGATCCGTTCGCGCTATCTGTCGCAGCGCGTGGTGTCCGGCTCACCTTGCGAAGCCTTCCAGCTCGGTCAGCCCGGCGAGCCGGAAACATCCTGCCTCGCCGATCTTGGCGGGGTTTGCAACTGCCCCGCTGGCTACGATGATCAGGGCGACATCCTGACCCGCTATCTCGAGCCCATTGATGCCTTGTTGACCACCACGACGACGGCATTGAATGAGGTGTTGCTCGGTGCGGTGCCCGCGGTCGACGTCGGCGAGGTGTGCTGTCCGTCGGGAACGCGCCTGCGGGACGACGGTAATCTGGTCAATGCGGTCGTCTACACGCTGCTGACTAACGCGCTGGATGACCTGGGGCTGCTGGACGGACTGGTGGGCGGGCTCGTCGACGCCATCCTGCAGCCACTGGCGGGTGATCTCTATTGCGAGACCAACGCCAGCCTGCAGGCGGCGCAATGGGTGCCCGACCCCAACGACAACGGCCTGAATGCACTGGATCGATTCACGCCCCCCTTTGTCATCAATCTGCCCATGGATCAGGGAGCCGACAGCGACACGTGGATCTCCACACCGCCTGATGGCGAAGGATTGAATACCACGCCCTGATCGTCCTTTTTATCAATCAATCCAGGAGTACCACCATGCATCTTTCCCAACTGCCGCGTCAGCTGCTCCGGGTTTCCGTGCTGTTATTGCTGGCGCATCGGGTGAACGCGGCGCCGCAGGACGTCGTCACCACCGAAGCCGAGGATTTGGCCGAAGCGCTGGAACAGCTTGACCAGAGTTTCCAGTATCCGGGGCTGCGCAGCGGTCACGGCACCGCGACGGTCGGCGGGGCTCGCTACCGTGATCAGCCCACGCCGCAGTCAGGTCCGGTGTCGGCGCCCACGGGTCAAGAGCTGCCCCAGATTGGCGTCGAAGTACCGGAAACAGATCAATAGCCAGCGCCATACGCTGGCGGCTTTACGACGGCGGGCCGCGCGGCACCCACGTAAAAAACGGGGTATCCGGAATCTACTGTGGACGGGGTAAGCAGCGCTGGAACTCGTTCCTTCTCACGCATGTGGATTTTCGTGGTTTATGCCAAGTCACGGCAGATTCAGAGGATGTGGGTTCTCAGAACGCCTATTCGAAGTAACCCGCTTCCAGAAGCCCACAGAGCCTAGGAATATGGGGGCCATAGTTGATTGTCCGGCTTTCAGTCGTCGAAGCAGCAGCCCGGGTGTGACGTCAATCTTGCACCGATAACGGCGCCGCTCTATCTCGATCAACACGCGCTTACCATGCATCGGTGTATCGATGAACTCTTGTCGTTGGCGCCCGTGCCCTTGCATGGTATCGCGTTGACACTGCGGGCAGCAGGCCGGTTCGGCCTGCCCGTCTGCTAGCCCCCGGTAATGATCGCCTAAGTCATCGATTTCTAAGGCTTGGAGTGGCGGCAGGTTTAAGAAGTCCTGAATCATTCTGGCTCCAAGTTCGGCCGTATCTCAGTCGCTGGCACACATTTTGGAGCATCACTTCGCCTCTCCGATCACCTGACTGCCGGGCACGACCGTGATGCCCTGACCAGTGCGTGGCGGTCTCCATGCCCGCCCAATTCGGGCGCCCACAGGGCTGGCGGGGCACACAGCCCATAGCTATGGTGACATTCGGCTGTATTTAGGCGAGATCGTCTGCAGTACGGCATCGCGTACCGCACCCGGTCGCTCCATGGGCAGGAAATGGGTCGTTCCGGAGAGGACACTCACCTCAGCCATCGGTAGCACGGTGCGCAGGCGTTGCCGCGCCCGGTGCGAGAAGGTTG
>NZ_CAXFCL010000201.1:0-7480 GCF_964000955.1 uncultured Abyssibacter sp. | reverse complement strand
GGGTCGACCCGGCTCCAGTGCCCCTGCATTCGCTTGACCGACGCCAGACCGTGCTCCTCCTGGAACGGCAGGCCCGCGCCCTGCAGCCCGAACGAGTGGTGGTAGACGACCGGCGCCTCCATGTCATCGCGCATCGCGGCCTGGATCACGAACCCGCCGGTCAGACACATGCCGATGATCCCGAGGCGGCCGTTGCAGGCATTGTCCTGCTTCAACTGGTCGAGCAGTGCGTCGATCTCGCGATAAAGCGGACTGGACGCCGAATTGATCCGGCCGACGGAGCGGACCGCGGCGCGGACGCAGTAATCGATCGCCCTGCCGCTGAACAGGTCCGGCAGCCAGACCACATAGCCGCGGCTGGCCAGCTCGCGGGCGTCCTCCCGGTAGCAATCCAGCAACCCGAAGATCTCTTGCAGGTAGAGCACGGCCGGCGCCGGTCCACCGCCCGGCGGCAGGTAGCTTTCCACCGTGATCTCGCGGCCGTTGGCCATCAGCTTCAAAACGGACGATGTCACCGTCATTGCAGCACTCCTTGCCGGTCCCGCTCGAAATATAGAACGCCGGGCGTGCTTCAGTCCCCGCCCGGAAGCGGCGTGCCCTGATGAAACCGCATCTGCCAGCCGCGCGTCGTGTGCAACCACAGTGACGATCGCAGCGAACGCCGGCTGGTACCGGAGCGTTGATCCGCGATCACCGCCTGGTAGGTCAACAACATCACGCCCGGCACCAGTTCCGACACCTCAAACCCATCCGAATGAATCGTCAGCGTGCCGTGCTCCGCCAGCATCCACGCCAGCGTATCGGCCTTGTGATGGACCGCCCCGGAAGATCCGATCTCCATGAAGGCATCGTGCAGCAGCACATCCAGACGCTCCGGGTTCCGTCGCACCTCGGGCTGATGGAGTTCGAGCTCCAGTGCTTTCAGACGGTCGGCGAGTGGTTTCATGCAGCCAGACTAATGCTGTTTCGGTTGGTCAGGAATCACCGCGACCCACCGGTTTGTACGTGTCGACATTCCTCGGCCACAGCCGTTTGCATGATGTGCCTGTAGCTGGGCGTTCACGCTGCGCCCAATTCCACGCGAACCAGGCGATACCCGAAGTCCCGGCTCTCGGCATCCAGCAATTCACCGTAGCGGGCATGCCACGCCCCGGAGTCCAGATCACGCTCCAGGCGCCCGACGCCCTCGGCAACGTTGCCAAGCTTGCCGAATACCGAAATCGCGGCCCGCGTCTTCGCATCCAGGTAGCGCTCCGGCCGCGCCCAGTAGGCACAGAGCAGGCCGTCGGTGCAGTCCCGCGGAATCGGAACCGCCGTGACAGCGAGCGGCCCCCAGATTGCCGACAGCTCGTCGAGTGTGGGAAACACCTGTTGGTCCAGCGTCAGAATCTCCGGAAAGTAATCCAGCAGCCAGAACCCCTCGGGATACTCGACCCAGGTCAGCAGGACCACACGCTTGCGGGCCACGCGTCGCAGTTCCGACAGGCCCGCCTCGCGGTCCGGCCAGTGGTGAACGGTGAGGATCGCGAGGGCGGCGTCAAAGGCGCCGGCGTGAAACGGCAGTCGCTCGGCGGTCGCCTGCACCGCCGCGCCTTCGCGCCTCGCGGTGCTTCAGCATTTCAAGTGAAGCATCCACCGCCACGACGGACACCGACGCCGGCTCGTAGGAACCCGTGCCCGCACCGACGTTGATGACGGACCGGGCGTCACCCAGCGCGTTCTCGATCAACGCGGCGATGCGGACGTCCGGCTTGCGGTACCGCGCGTACTCGGCATGGACGGCATCGTAGTCGGTTGAATCCATGCTGGTTCCGCCGCGATCCTGCTCAGGTTGGCAGCGTGTCGAACTGCGGCGCCGGCCCGCCGATGTGGTCCCACGGGGCCTTCGACCCCACGAAGATGTGGGCCTCGATCCGCACGCCGGGGTCGCCATTGACGGAGCCCAGGGTCACGCCGTGCACATCGCCACCGTGGGTCCCGCACAGCGTCGTGCCACAGGTGTTGCAAAACGCCAGCCCCCACCCGGGCTGGGATTCGTAGAACCGCAGGTGTTCCTTGCCGCTCACCCAGGTCAGCGAACCCGGCTGCGCCAACTCGGCGTAGGCCGAACCCGCCCCGCTGAACGCCTTGCGGCAACGCGAGCAGTGGCAGCTGCGCGCATGCACCAGACCACCGTCAATGCGATACCGGACGACACCGCAGAAGCATTCACCTTCGATCAACTGGTCTCTCCCATTCAATGCCGCCGCTCTCTCAATCAACCGACGTCCACATCGCGGACCCGCTCATTGGGGCTCGATGGGCTTGCGCAGAATATGAGAATGAAAGCCGTACTGAAGACGCTCATAGAATGCCTTCGCTTCCGTGTTGAAGGCCATGACTTCGAGCCTGATTTCGGAGGCACCCCGCGTCAACGCCCAGCGCTCCGCATGCTCCATGAGCACCGTTCCGATTCGGCCACCTCGAAACCTCGCGTCCACCACGATGGTGCCGATCCGGCAGATTCGGGACGACTGGAGAAAGGGAATCTCGCTCCCGTCCTGAATCGTCGCGGTGATGAATCCCCGGACCGCGTTCTGTTGATGCGCCACCAGAAACAGCACCTCGCTCCGGGTGATCTGGCGCAGCCAGAATTCCCGGTCCCTGCCATGCGAATCCGGCGCGGCGAAGGTTTCAGGCAACGCATCATGGTGCTGCGCGTTGATCTGGTCGGCCAGATCACAGACCGACTGCAAATCATCCGCCCGGGCCGGCCGAACAGCGATCTCCGTCATCCGCGGCGAGCGCGCGTCGACAACCACGCGTGGATCAACCCCGCCTGGAAAAACCGCACCGGCGATTCGAAGCCGCCGGATTCGATGATCGACGCCGTTTTCGCCCACTGCGTGTCATAGCTGGCGGCCTGCCGGTTGAACAACTCCCTGATTTCGTCCTGATGCATATTGTTTTCCACTTGCCCGTAAGCCCAACCAAGACCCGCAACCCGTCGCTAGCCATCCAGGTTTTCCCGGATGAACTCGGATTTCGCCAGGGGATACGCATCCATCGGCGCCCCCTCGTATCCAGGCGGGCTCGGGCGATATGAGCTTCATGAGGAAAGGAATACGTGCCGACGGTTTCACGGTCGCTCCTGGCCCACCAACAGCGTTACCAACCCACCTGAGAACTGCACACGTTTCATGCAGACGGCGTGACCGCCGCCCGGCGAACCTGATGAGCCTTGTGACCCAAGAAGACCGACTAACGCATGAGGTCCGGGCGAGCGACTGTCATGAAGGCTCGTGGCAACACCTCCACATCCAGAAGCCGAATGTAGACCCGCAGTCACTTCCTCCTGCACGCAATCTCAGACAACCCAGAGATCAAGCGATGAACTGACCATCAATCGCTTGTACAAATCGGGGAAGTCCATATAGCTTGAGCTCAGCCGTCGCGAGCGCAGTGAACATCGGCTGCAGCGCTTTGTTGGCTGGCGCATCTGATCTTGTCGCCAATACTGGAAATCGAGCTCACGGCCCACAACCATCCAGCTGTAAGAATTACCGTGATTACAGCAGCTTGAAGACGATTCTCTCTCGATATTTCACCTTCAGAAAAGAACTCCTGGCGCGACGCTGGTGAGACATGAAGTGCCGCAAAGATTGAAAAAAAGAACAACGAAGCCAGGCAGCTACGAAGGTACTCTGTGTTTAGAACCAAAACTGAAACAGTTACAATGATCCCAGAGATATAAAAAGACAGACCTGCAGCCCACGCGACGCTCGATTTTCGAACCACACCGACTGCAGATACGAATACTCCGAGACAAGTTGACGCAAAGATAACAAGTAACCCCCATAGCTCATAACCGATTGCCCGCCACTCGGAAGCAAGAGACATAACTGGGATGATTGCTACAGCCGCTTCAGTACTCGGAGGCAGCATCACAGCACATGCTGCACCACAGAGAATTAACTGCGCAGAAAGCTGAAGCTGAAGAGCTCGTCCTCGAGGCCGTCCCGCAGCCACTCTAGTCCACCCAACGCCCGCCATGAGGGGCATGTTTGAAGTGGAGCAGTGAAAAGAAATGCCACGCAAACGTAGCGATAATCAAAATACTGAGGCTACATGCCACCCGAATCGCCAATACCTCACTTCTTCGATTTATGATTATTTCTGACATCTAACGCCGTATTTCAGCCGCGAAATTTTCGCGCTGCGGGAATTTTGTCGGTCGCAAGCACTTGTTAGAACTCGCTTTCACCAAAGTGCTCAATATGAAGCTGCTTGCAGCGCTCTGACGGGCAGCCGGAAAGCATGAAGCGTAAGTTTTCTCTGTCGTCACGCAACAAGGCCAAAGCTTCAGCTTGCTCGCCCATTTCAATCAGGGCCTCAAGTTCGGAAAGAAGTTCGAGTTGATGCGAAGCATTGCTTTCGAAGTTTCTCTCGATGTGCCGTGATGCCAGAGCGTCGTACCTTTGTGCACTTATCTTGTTGGTAAGCATGGTCGCTACCGCAGAAATGACAAGCACGACCAAGACGCTCAATGCAGCACACTTGATAGTGGAAGGTTTCAAGATTCTTAACGCCGTGATTCAGCCGCGAAATTTTGTCGGTTGCAAGCACTTGCTATGCATCAGATACCTAAACACTTGTCAGAACAATGGACTCTTTGGTATTCCAAACCCTCTTCCGCCAGAGCGCCGCTGGCACCTCGCAACTTTGACCGCAGCCTAGCTTCCAGCATCTCTCTGGCGATGACTTCATCACCATTGGCGAGCGCCGATGCGGCAGCTAGCAAATACCGTGTCGTGTGCTCATCTGCTTCAGCCTGACTCTCAACCAGCGCAACAACACTCGCACGCGCCGCTTGTTTCTCGATATCCGCAAGCCAATATCCAACTGAAAATGCGATGGCTGGGAAAAGAAGTAAAAGTAGCGCGGAAATGTACCTGTGACTTTTCATGCTGCATAACGCTGAATGTACGCCGAGCCGGAGCACAGCGCAGGGGACCAAAGCCGCGCCAGCGGGTTTGGCTTCGGTTTAACCGCTTGGTTAGGTATCGCCCGGCCTGCCATTCACATACTTCTGATCAAGATCAACGCCACAACGATAGCAGCGCTTCCCTGGCCAGCGGATGTCGGTGACGGAAAGCCCCCGGAACACTTGCGGTGCCCTGCAGCTTGGGCAACGAAGATTCCAAGCGTAGCCCACCGTGACAAAACCCATACTCAGAGCAAGCAAGAAATGCCAAGAAAACTGAACCCCTGACGACGCGCTAGACGCATCCAAGAGCAGATGAATAAGCACTGCGAAGCTGAGACTAGAAATAAGGACCGAAAGCACTATTCTTGGCGAAGTCTTCATACGCCACCTAACGCCTTAGGTAACGGGCGCCGGAGCCCATAGGGCGCAGGGAACCAAACACGCACAGCGGGTTTGGCGTCCACTTGACCGAGTTGTTGGGCTTGCCATAGCGCATTCCTAACTAAGCCACCAGATAATTCGAACCGATTGAATTGCCGCTAATGCGGATATGGCGAGCGGGGCAAACAGAAGTGCCGAGCCCTGGTGCTTGACGCGAACCTTCCAAAAGATTGCGGCTACAAACAAAAATGCTGTGATTGCCAAGACCGAAAGCGTAATAGAAATTCCAGCCTCTGTGATGTCATCGGGTGAGTAAGGCTGATGCTCCGATGGTGAACCACTAGGTGAGCCATAGCGGGAAAGAAACGCGGAGACGTAACCTAAGTTCGCCCAAGTGATGCCATCATCTTGTATGAAGCCGACGTGAGCACGCCAAGCGAAAAAAGCGCTCAAGATGCTGGCGATCCAGACAACGACCACACTTTTTGAAGATCTCTGTTTCGACACTACTAAACCCAACACTTATTAGATGGACATTGTCCGAACAACGCGTTAGTGCGTATTCCGCATAACACCGAAGGCTCGTAGACAAAGCTTTGATTTGCTTGCTTCATCAAAACCTCTTCGCGGAAATGTGGACGTTGTCCATTCAACACGCCGTGCTCCTCGGTGCCACTGTAACGAAAATCCCCCTGATCTGGTGGCCCCGCCCGTCACGTCGACGCGGCCTCGGAGCGCTCTCGCAGGCCGCGTGTAATAAATCCGGCTGCCACGCACACTAGGTAGGCATTCCCATTTGGAGTGACCTCGTGTTCTCGCTCTCGATTCTGGCGCTGGCGGCTTCCGGGCTGACGGCGCCTTGCTTTGTGGACGGGCTGAGCAGCCGAGTGGAGTGCGGCTCGCTGACGGTGCCGTTGCATCACGACCAGCCGGACGGCGGGTCGCTGGAGATGGCGTTCTACCGGTTGCCGGCGCATTCGGCGACGCCGGCGCCTGATCCCATCGTGGTGATTCCCGGCGGACCGGGGCAGTCCGGGCGATCGATCGTGCCGACGGCCACCCAGTTGCTGGATGCGACCAATGTGGATCGCGACATCATCGTGATCGACCCTCGCGGCACGGGTCAGTCCGGCAAGCTGGCCTGCGACGTGGAGGACGAGGATTTCGTCGAGGATTCGGCCGTGATCCGGGCCGATACGATCGCCTGCCGCGACGCGCTGGATACCGATTTGACGGCCTACGGCAGCGAGGCGGTGGCGGACGACCTGGAACTGTTGCGCCAGGCATTGGGGGCGCCGCAGCTGAACATCTGGGGCGGTTCCTGGGGAACGCGGGCGGCACTGGTGTTCGCCCGGCGCTATCCGGAGTCGACGCGGTTGATGGTGCTGGATTCGGTGGCACCCACCGACTGGACCATCGGCGCGAGCATGGGAGCGGACGCACAGCAGGCGCTACAAAAGGTGTTCGAGGCCTGCGCGGGCGAATCCGGTTGTTCCGAGGCCTTTCCGACCGTGCCCCGGCGCTTCAACCAGCTGCTGAACCGGTTGGATGCCCGACCGCATCAGGACGATCTGGCACACCCGCTCACGGGCGCCACGCGCGAGGTTGAGTTCAACGCGCTGCGCATGGCGTCGGCGGTACGCGGCATGTTGTACAGCGATGCCATGATCCGCGTGCTGCCTTATACGGTGATCCAGGCCTACGAAGGTCGGTATGCCCCGCTTTACGCGGCCTCGGAGTCATTCAACACCGGTCTGGACGACATCGCCTTCGGCATGATGCTGTCGGTGCTGTGCTCGGAAGACATCGGCGCGCTGACGGCGGATGCCGTGCCCGCCGCCGAAACGACCTCGTTCCTGGGAGAGCAGATCTTCCAGTTCTGGCAGACGGCCTGCTCGGTGTGGCCGAAACACGCGGTCGCCGATGACTTTCACGAGCCGGTGACCAGCGACATTCCCAGCCTGCTGATCACCGGCAGCTGGGACCCGGTCACCCCGCCGTACACGGCGTATCAGGCTGCCGAAACGCTTTCGAACTCCAGGGTGCTGGAAGTGCAGGGCGCCGCCCACATCGCCAGCACGCGCGGCTGCGTGCCCAAGCTGACGGCCGAGTTCATCGACACCGCCGACCCGT
>NZ_CAXFCL010000200.1:0-1696 GCF_964000955.1 uncultured Abyssibacter sp. | reverse complement strand
TTTCGATCACGATCAGGCGACCGGACTTGGGATCGACTGCGAACTGTACGTTCGAACCACCTGTTTCCACGCCGATTTCACGCAGCACCGCAATGCTGGCGCCGCGCATGATCTGGTATTCCTTGTCGGTCAGCGTCTGCGCGGGCGCCACGGTGATGGAGTCACCGGTATGCACGCCCATCGGATCGAGGTTTTCGATGGCGCAGATGATGATGCAGTTGTCCGCCTTGTCGCGGACCACTTCCATCTCGAACTCCTTCCAGCCGAGCAGCGATTCCTCCAGCAACACCTCATGCGTGGGCGACAGGTCCAGCCCGCGCTTCACGATCTCCTCGAACTCGGCGATGTTGTAGGCGATTCCGCCGCCGGAGCCACCCATGGTGAACGACGGCCGGATGATCACCGGGAAGCCCAGCTCGGCCTGAATCCGCCGTGCATCCTCCATGCTGTGGGCCAGCTCGGATTGCGCCGAGGCCAGTCCGATCTCGTCCATCGCCGTGCGGAAGCGCTCGCGATCCTCGGCCATGTCGATGGCATCAATGCTGGCGCCGATCAGCTGAACGTTGTTCGCGTCCAGCACGCCTTCGCGGGCGAGGTCCAGCGCGCAATTCAGCGCGGTCTGTCCGCCCATGGTCGGCAGCAGGGCATCGGGCTTCTCGCGTTCGATCACCTTGGCGACCGCCCGCCATTCCACGGGCTCGATATAGATCGCGTCGGCCGAATCCGGGTCCGTCATGATCGTCGCCGGATTCGAGTTCACCAGAATGACCCGGAACCCCTCTTCCCGCAGGGCCTTGCAGGCCTGGGTACCGGAGTAGTCGAACTCGCAGGCCTGACCAATCACGATCGGCCCCGCACCGATGACCAGGATGGAGTGGATATCTGAGCGTTTCGGCATGCGTTCTAGTTCGCGTCTGGATCGGGGTGGAAGAGTGATTTCACCGGGCGGTGCGCATCAGCGCCGTGAAGTGTTCGAACAACGGCGCCAGATCATGCGGCCCCGGACTGGCCTCGGGATGACCCTGGAAGCTGAACGCCGGCACATCGGTGCGCTCGATGCCCTGCAGGGTGCCGTCGAACAACGAACGGTGCGTCACCCGCAGGTTCTCCGGCAGGCTGGCCTCGTCAACGGCGAAGCCGTGATTCTGCGACGTGATCATCACCTGACCGCTGCGCTCGTCACGCACCGGGTGGTTCGCGCCGTGATGGCCGAACTTCATCTTCGAGGTCCGCGCCCCACAGGCCAGGCCCAGGATCTGGTGGCCCAGGCAGATGCCCATGACCGGGACCCGGCGCTCCATGAGCGCACGGGCGATGGCGATCGCATAGTCACAGGGCTCCGGGTCGCCCGGCCCGTTGGACAGCATGACGCCGTCGGGCTGCAAGGCCATCACCGCGTCGATGTCAGTCACCGCCGGCACGACGGTCACGCGACAGCCCACATCCACCAGACGTCTGAGGATGTTGCGCTTGACGCCGTAGTCCATGACCACGACGTGGAAATCGGCATTGGGTGCCGCCTGCCCCCAGCTTGGCTCGGTCCAGGCGTACTGCTGTGACGTCGACACGGTGCGAGCGAGATCCAGACCCGCCAGACCCGGAAATTCGCGGGCCCGCGCGACCGCCAGTTCGGCGTCATCGGTGTCGGTGACGATGCAGCCGCTCTGGGCACCCTGGTCTCTGAGAATGCGGGTCA
>NZ_CAXFCL010000199.1:0-19751 GCF_964000955.1 uncultured Abyssibacter sp. | reverse complement strand
GCCTCCTTGCTGTCGAAGTAGCGATACGGCGTGGAGTAGCTGCAGCCCAGCGAGGCGGCGATCTGGCGAAAGCTCACCGCCTCCAGTCCGCCGCTTTCGAACTGGTCCATCGCGGCGTCCAGGATCTGCCGGCGTCGCGCCTCAATCTCGTGAACTGTCATCGGTTGTCGTGCCATGAATTAATTGGACAGTATTAAATAAACGGTGTCAATAAATTGGAGGAGGGGCAGAATCGGAAGGTCACCCGGGGACATCAGACTCGGGTTGGTCGCTGGAAAGGCACGGCCGGCGGACGGTTGGCGGTCGCGCGGCCGGAGAGGGTCAGCCGTTCAGCATCGTCACGATCTTGCTCATCGTGCGCAGGTTCCGGTCCGTCATCGGCACGCCCAGCAGCGCCTCGCTGCGCGCCGCCAGCTTGCTGCGACCAATGCCGTCGGGCGCATGCAGGTAGAACACCCGCTCCTTCAGCTCGAACCGCTCGCTCGGCGCCCGGATCGCCTCCAGGCCGTCCAGGTCAGAGTTTGGCGGCACCGAATCGAGAAAACCGAAGTGGACCGACTTCGGGTCGGATGCGTGCTCGGCGAACGGATTGGCGTCCATGGCCGCCGTCACCTCCGATGCCGCGAGCACCAGCACATGCGGTTCGAAACCATGACGCTCGTGAATCGCCTGGGCGATCTCCTGCGAGAGCGCCGCGGACGTCGCCGTGCTCCGGAGTATGACGTTTCCGCTCTGGATGTACGTCTGGACGTGTTCACAGCCCAGCGCTTGCAACAGCGTTCGCAGTTCGGCCATCGGCAGCGTGTTGCGGCCGCCGACATTGATGCCCCGGAGCAGGACGGCGTAGGTCTTCATGCGAAATCGCTGGGCGTCATCCCCGACAGGCCGCCTCGATCGCGGCGATGTCGATCTTCGTCATCCCCATCATTGCTTCGAACGCGCGTTTGGCGACCGCGGGGTCGGGGTTGCTGACCGCCCGGGTCAAGGCCACCGGCGTGATCTGCCAGGACACACCCCATTTGTCCTTGCACCATCCGCAGGCGCTTTCCTGGCCGCCGTTGCCGACGATGGCGTTCCAGTAGCGATCCGTTTCGGCCTGATCCGTCGTTGCCACCTGAAACGAGAACGCCTCGTTGTGCTTGAACCTTGCGCCGCCGTTGAGTCCCAGGCACGGGATGCCCAGCACCGTGAACCAGACGGTCAATACGTCCCCCACCTGACCGGACGGAAAGTCACCGGGCGCGCGATGCACCGCGCCGACCGATGAATCGGGGAACGTATCGGCATAGAACCGGGCCGCTTCCTCGGCGGCGCCGTCGTACCAGAGGCAAATCGTGTTTTTTGCCGGATTCATGCGCGGTCCTCCGTCCAGTGTGGCGCTCTGTCATGGAGCGCTTCAGCTTGCTGGTCTGGCGCCGAGGGCGTGAGGGTGCAGCAAGACCGACCGGACTACCGGAAATCACGTCGATCACGATGACGCATCCGGCAGCCCGCAAGTCTTCCGGGCGGTCTCTATCGATTGCGCCCGTACTGTTCATGACTGGTCACCCAGTCTCCCGTGGCCACGGCGGCGGCCAGTGACATCTCTCCGGCCAGCACGGTAGCACCGATGATCTCGGCCAGCTTTCTGGCCTTGCCCTTGCCGTAGCAATCCATCATCTCCAGGCATTCCCGCTGGCTGGGCAAGCCGGTGCCACCGCCGTAGCTGGCGCAGATCAGCGAGGGCAGCGTGATGGAGAAGTAGTAGCTGCCGTCGTCGGTCAGTTCCCCGACGGCGGCGCCGACGCAGGATTCGGCGACGTTGGCGGCATCCTGTCCGGTGGCGATGAAGGTGGCGGTGATGCCATTGGCGGCGTGGGCGCCGTTGTTCATGGAGCCGGCCATGAAGGCGCCGGTCATGGACATGATGCGGCGCCGGTACAGCGACTTGCAGTCGATGCCCATGATCTCCCGCATCAGCTTGTCCGGAATCGTGCACTCGGCGATGACGCGCTTGCCGCGGCTGTGCAGGAAGTTGATCTGCGAGGGCTTCTTGTCCGTGTCCATGTTGCCGGACAGCGAGAAGCGCTCCACGGCAAATGGCGTGTTCGCGAGAATCCACTGGCAGGCTGCGTGGGTGGCCTTGCCGCACATGTTCTGCCCCGCGGCATCGCCGGTGCTGTAGTTGAAGCGCAGGTACAGGAAGCGGGCCGCGGCGTAGTGCTCGATGTTGCGCAGCTTGCCGATACTGGTGGTCGACTCGGCGGCCTCGCGGATCGGCCCCATGTTGTCGATGACCCAGGCTCCGAACTGTTTCGCGGTCTGCGCATTGTCGAAGGCGAACACCGGGGCGCGCTGTATGGCGTCGTCGGCGACGGTCACGGTGATGCCGCCGGACTCGCGGGTGAGCCGCATGCCGCGGTTGTAGCTGGCGACCAGCGTGCCCTCGGCGGTCGCCATGGGCACATAGAACTCGCCTTTGGCATGTTCGCCATTGACGAGGACCGGGCCGGCGATGCCCAGGGGGACCTGCGCGACACCGGTGAAATGCTCGCAGTTTCCCTGGGTTTCGGCCGGGTCAAAGCTGTAGCTGCCGGTGTGCTTGAGCTGCACGCCCGTCTGTTCGCGAACGAAGTCGCGGCGCGCCTGGGCGGCGGATTCGGCGTACTCATTGGCCTTGTCACGCGGAATGCGCGGGCGGCCGGTCGGTGCGGTGTCGGTCATGGGTCTCTCCACTGGTCCGCCGCTGGATCAGTCCGCGGCGAGTAGTTGTTCTACGTGTGTTTTCAGGATGGTTCCGGCGTGGACGAGCCTGGCCTCATCCCCCGGGTGCTGCATCAGCACATGCAGGGTCAGGGACTCGCTCAGCAGGATGATGCTGCGCGCGACCATCGGATCGAGGGTTCGGCCCTCGGCGGCGAGGAATGTCGAGCAGTAAAGGTCCTCGATCTGCTGGTGCATGCTCAGGCGCATGTCGTGCAGCGCGCCGTCGGGACGCAGAGCCTCCGAGGTGATGACGCGGATGATTGGCCCGGCCGTGGCGACAAAGTCCATGTACACCTCCTGGGCGCGGACGATGCGTTCGATGCCGCTGCCGGGGTGTTTCATCGCCTCGCGGCGGCAGGCCATGAGATGCGTGAGCGAGCGCTCGTAAATGGCGGAGAGCACCGCGCTCTTGTCGGAAAAATGGACGTAGAACGTGCGGCGCGATACGCCGGCGGCGTCCAGAATCGCCTGCACGCTGGTGCCTTCGAAGCCGCGCTCGGCGAAGGCTCTGGCGCCCCCCTTGATGATGCGCAGGCGTGTTTGATCGCGGCGGCTTGCTGCCGGTTTGGCGCGTGAATCGAGCGCCGTGACGGTGTTGTTCATGTCCGCAGAGTCCCTCCGGTTCCGGGCGCCAGAAAAGGGCTACCCATCTGACATGCATCCATGGTATACACTGTGTTTACTTGCTGATGCAAGCCAGATCAGTCGCCCGGCGAGGCGATCCAACCAACATCGACATGGGGAGACAGCACCATGCAAACGAACACCCCCGAGGCCGGTGCGGCCTACTCGGCCAGGTACGCCTGGTTCGTCGTGGCGATCCTGATGATGGCCTACGTGTTCTCGTTCGTGGATCGGCAGATTCTCAATCTGATGGTCGGCCCTATCCGCAAGGATCTGGGTATCTCCGACACGGAGATGAGCCTGCTGATGGGTTTTTCGTTCGCGATCTTCTACACCATCATGGGGATTCCGCTGGGGCGCATGGCGGATTCCAAGAGCCGACGCGGGCTGGTGACGGTGGGCATCGTCGTGTGGAGCGTGATGACCGGCCTTTGCGGCCTGGCGAAACACTACTGGCAGCTGTTTCTGTTCCGGATCGGTGTGGGTGTGGGTGAGGCCGCGCTGTCACCGGCCGCCTATTCGATGATCGCGGACTATTTTCCGCCGTCGAAACGCGCCACGGCGATCAGTGTTTACTCGATGGGCATCTACATCGGTTCCGGCATCGCGTTCCTGCTGGGCGGGCTGATCGTCGAGTTCGTGACCGCACAGGGCGCGGTGACGTTGCCGGTGCTGGGCGAGACCCGGCCGTGGCAGGTCGTGTTCTACGTGCTCGGCGCCTCCGGGTTGCTGTTCAGCCTGGCGTTCCTGCTGATCAAGGAGCCGCGGCGCAGCGGTGCCGGGACCGCCGCGGTTGTTCCGATCCGTGAAGTGGTGGCCTTCCTCAAGCTCAACCGGCGCACGGTCCTCAGCCACAACATCGGGTTCGCGATGATCGCGTTCTGCTCCTACGGTACGGCGGCGTGGATTCCGACCTACTTCGTTCGTGTTCACGGCTGGTCGATCGGGCAGGTCGGGCTGGTGTTCGGGCTCATCGTCATGATCTTCGGCTCGATGGGCATCGTCACCGGTGGGCGCCTGTCCGACCGCTGGACCGCGCAGGGCCGCAGCGATGCGCCGATGCGCGTGGGACTGGTCGCGGCGATCTGCGTGATTCCCTTCGGGGCCGGTTACATGCTGTCGCCGAACAGCCTCGTGGCGGGCCTGTTCCTGGTGCCGGCCACCTTCTTCATCAGCATGCCGTTCGGAGTCGCGCCCACCGCGATTCAGGACATCATGCCCAACCGGCTGCGTGGTCAGGCTTCGGCGCTGTACCTGTTCATCGTCAACATGATCGGCTTGGGCATCGGGCCCACCGCCGTTGCCGTCGTCACCGACTTCGTGTTCCACGACGACAACATGGTCGGCTGGTCGATGTTTCTGGTGAGCGGGGTTGCCGGTGTCGTGGCGATCACCCTGCTGGCGACCGGGATGAAACCGTATCGGGAGAGTCTGGCGCGGGTGCGCGAGCAGGTGGCCTGATCCCGCGGCGCGCCCGGGATCACCGTCGCGCCGTCAGAATCTCCCGCGGAGCCAGCCCGAACGTTGTCCTGAAGGTGTGGGAAAAATGCGAGGGGCTGGAGAAGCCATTGTCGTAGGCCGCCCGGGTGATCGACCGCCCCAGGCCGGCGTCGTGTGCGGCGTGCAGCAGGCGCATCCACACGCGGTACTGACGCAGGCGCAGGCCGGTTTCCGAGACGAACAGGTGTTGCAGGCGTGACTCCGACAATCCGATCTCGCCGGCCAGTGCGGCGATGCGCTGGTTCTCGGCGACGGTCGCATCGAGCAGGTCGGCGGCGGCGATGACGCGGGTGTCGATTTGTCCGCTCGGGTCCGAGGTTTGCCGGATCCAGGCGGGCAGGTCCACCAGCGGCGACGGTGTCTGGCGCAACGTCGCGATCCAGTTGGCGGCGTCCGGGTGCGTTCGCACGGCATGCGGGGCAGGAACGGGCGGCGCCAGGATCGGGTCCAGCAGCAGGATGCCAACCCGGGAGTCCGGCGCGTCCAGGATGTGCTGCTCGCCGGCCGGAACAATCGCGCTGGTGGCGACGTGTCGCTGACCGCTGCGTGCGACATCCACCCGCAGCGGTCCGTCCAGGCCGAACAGCCAGGTTTCGCAGCAGTGCCGGTGCCACTGCGTCTGAGGCAGGCGGCCGACGAACAGCAGCGTGCGACCGCTGATCTGAATCTGGTCCGGTAGCAGAATCTTGAAAGTCTCCCGGTGGTGGCTCGGTCGATAATAGCCCCGTCAGTCAGGGAGAGAGACCGATGGTCACAAGCACGGACGGAACATCACCGACCCGCCGGGTCGCGGCGGTGCAACTCCACGCCGCGGTGGGCGACGCGCCCGCCAACATCGCCCACGCCGAGTCGCGGATTGCCGAGGCCTTCAAGGCCGGCGCGGAGATTGTCGCGCTGCCGGAGTTCTACACTGGAACGATCGCCCCGGTGCCGGAGACCTCGAACTGCGTGCTGCCGGCGAGGAATGTCGCCATCGACATGATGAAGCGGTTGGCCAGGCGCCACGGCGGCTGGGTCGGCGGATCGATGCTGGTCGAGGACGGTGGCGAGATCTACAACCGCTACATTTTCGTCGGCCCCGAGGGTCAGCAGTACCAGCATGACAAGGACCTGCCGACGATGTGGGAGCGGGCGTACTACACCGGCGGCAGTGATGACGGCGTGTGGGACACGGCGCTGGGCGGCGTCGGCGCCGCGGTGTGCTGGGAGCTGATTCGCTGCCAGACGATCCGGCGCATGCGTGGTCGCGTGCAACTCGCGATGACCGGCACGCACTGGTGGACGCTGCCGGAGAACTGGCCGGGGCCGGTGCGCGCCGGGCTGGCGTCCATCGGTCAGTACAACCGCTATCTCAGCGAGCAGGCGCCGGTGGAATTCGCGCGGCGGCTCGGCGCCCCGGTGATTCAGGCCAGCCACTGCGGCGCGGTGGCCGGGACGTTCCGGATCGGGCTGCGTGCCGGCCTGCCCTACGACACCCACTTCGTCGGCGCGACGCAGATCGTCGACAGCCGCGGCAAGGTGCTGGCGAGTCGCAACGCGCTGGAAGGGCCGGGCACCATCTACGCCGACATCGAGTTGGCGAGTCACGAACCGGTGTCGGATGACCCGCTGGATCGCTTCTGGATACCTGCGCTGCCGGCCTTTCTGAAAGCGTACTGGCATCAGCAGAACCTGGTCAGCGCACCGGTTTACCGCCGCAGTGCGCGCGTGGCCGGGGTTCAGGCTGCGCGGCGCGCCAAGGGGGTGGCCGCATGAGTGCCGACTACATCGCGCTGCTTTCGGCGGGCGGGTTCCTGATCGTCGGCATGCTTACGGGGATCTGGAAATACGCGCACATCATGCGTTCGGAAGCCGCCGAGGCCCCGGTTTACGTCGATATCTGTCACCGCACGGCACTGATGTACGCCTTTGCCTGTCTGGTGCTGCAGCAACTCGCCCTGCACAGCCGCTGGAGCGAGTGGGTCGACATGATCGCCGTCGTCGTGCCCATCGCGTTTTTCGCATCGGCCGTGGCCGGCTACGCGTTGCACGGCTGGCTCAGGGACACTGACAACCAGCTCCGCCGGCCGCATGTGATGGGCAGGCGGACCATATCGCCCTGGGTGATTCGCGTGTACATGATCGCGCTGATCGCTGGCGAGATCGGTGGTGTGGTGGTGCTGGTCGCCGGCGTGGTCTGAGCACCGGTTCCTGCTTCGTCCCCGGACTGTCAGGTCACTGTCAGTCCGGGTCGCTGTACTGGCCGCAGATTCCTCCTCGGATGCTGCGATGCCAATTCGACTCTGCCTGCTGCTCGCGATGGTCTCCCTGGCCGCCTGCCGCTACGACGACTATCACCACTACGACCATTACGACTCGCGGCTGCCTGAGGCGGTACTCGACGGCGACTGGGCCACCGGTTGCCAATACATCCATGACGCCGATCCGTACGATCCGTATGACGCGAAGAGCTACACCGACTACTTCAGCTTCTACGATGGCTACTACTACGGCGCCTACGAAACCTACGCGACGGACAACTGTGGCGGCGAGCCGCTGGACGTGTACATCACCGAGGGCGAAATCTACCTCGGCGGCTACACGCTGACGGATGACGGCGTGGAGGCCGAGCGCCTGGATTTCGAGGGCGATTTCACCTGCTACACGCTGATTGATCTCGATACCTGGAGCGATACCTTCGTGCTCGGCGATTTCCAGCATGCCGGCTACGATGACTGCCGTTCGCCGGAACGCCGGCATCGGTACCTGGATTTCGAAGCGGTGTACTTCCGCTACTAGGGCTATTCGAGATACGGCCGCAGGATGTCATCCAGCCAGTCCGCGAACACCTGAACACGACGGGAACGGTTGCGGCGGTGCGAGAACAGCAGTGACACCGGCATCGATTGGGCGGGGTGGTCGGGCAGCACCTCCACGAGCTGACCATCGTCGAGCAGATGCTGCACGCCGATGGCCGGCACCTGGATCATGCCCAGGCCGGCCAGGCAGCAGGCCTCGTAGGCATCGGAGTTGTTGACGGTGATGACACCGGGCAGCTCCAGGGTGCGGTAGATGCGGCCGTCGAAGTATTCCCAGGCTTCGGGCTTGTCGCCCAGCGTCGAGGCGTAGTGCACCAGCAGGTGACCGTCACGCAGGTCATTGATCGTCGTGGGCACGCCGTGGCGCTTCAGATACGCCGGGCTGGCGCAGTTCACCAGCCGCATCGTGCCCAGCCGCCGGGCGACCAGACTGGAATCGCGCAGCGTGCCGATCCGCAGCACGCAGTCGAACCCCTCCTGCACGAGATCCACCCGGCGGTCGGTGCTGCTCAGTTCCACCGCGAGTTGCGGGTGGGCCCGGAGAAACTCCGGCAGTCGGGGCGCCACCTGGTGCCGGGCCAGGCGGCTGGGCATGTCCACGCGCAGGCGGCCGGTCAGTGCGCGTTCGTCGTTGATGAACAGGGTATTGAGTTCGTCCAGCTCGGCGAGCAGGTCGACGCAGTGATCGAAGTAGACGGCACCGTCCTGCGTTAGCTCGACATGACGCGTCGTGCGATGGAACAGTCGGGTGCCGAGCTGCTGTTCGAGCTGACGCACGGCGGTGGAGACGCTGGCCTTGGGCAGCGTCAGCGTTTCGGCGGCACCGGTGAAGCTGCTCATCTCCGCGACTCGCGTGAAGATCTGCATTGCCTTGACCTGATCCATGGCAGCCCCCGCAATTGTTCGCAATTGGCGAACACATTAATCACGAATCGCCAGTTTATGCCAAAAGAACAGCCAATTAGGCTGCATGTCCAAGTTCATCACGGCTCCCAAGGAGACTGGCATGACAGCTCAAACACGTATCGTTCTGATCACCGGTGGCAGCCGCGGTCTCGGCCGCGAAGCGGCGCTGGAGGTCGCGAAGCAGGGCGACGAGGTCCTGCTGACCTATCAGAGCCAGGCCGACGCGGCGCAGGCCGTGGTGGCGCAGATCGAGGCCATGGGCCGCAAGGCGGTGGCGCTGCAACTGGATATGGCCGCCAGCGACCGCTTCCCGGCATTCGCCGACACCGTCCGCGACACCCTGCAATCCATCTGGGGTCGAGATCGTTTCAACGCCTTGCTCAACAACGCCGGGCACGGCCTGAACAGACCGTTCGCCGAGACCACCGAGGCCGAGTTCGACAGCATCATGCAGGTGCATGTGAAGGCGCCATTCTTTCTGACCCAGGCGTTGCTGCCGCTACTCGCCGACGGCGGGCGCATCCTCAACGTCTCGTCCGGGCTGGCGCGGTTCTGTCTGCCGGGGCATGCGGCCTATGCCTCCGCAAAGGGCGCGATCGAGGTGCTGAGCCGCTACTTGGCGAAGGAACTGGGCGAGCGTGGTATCTCGGTCAATGCCATCGCGCCGGGTGCGATCGAAACCGATTTCGGCGGCGGCGCCGTGCGCGACAACGACGCGATCAATCAGCAGGTCGCATCCGTCACGGCGATGGGCCGTGCCGGCCTGCCATCGGATATCGGCGTGGTCATGGCGCAGTTGCTCGGGCCGGCGTCGCAGTGGATCACCGGGCAGCGGATCGAGGCGTCCGGTGGGATGTTGCTGTAGGCGTGAAGTGTGAGGGGTGAGGCGCATGCGGCTGGTTGTGAGCTGGCGCCGGTTGCTTCCATCATGGACGAGCCTGCCGCGCCGCGGCGGCCATGAATAGCGATCAGGGAAGGGGATTGAGATGCAGGCAATTCGGCCGATGCCGCCACGCGACCCTCAGCAGGAGCACCGGGCCGCCACACCGCTGGAGCTGCTGTTCGACCTGGTGTCGGTGATCGCCATCGCGGTGGCCGCCGCCGGCTTGCATCACGCCGTGGCCGAGGCGCATGCGGTCGAGGGCATTCTCAAGTTCGTCGCCGCGTTCTTCGCGATCTGGTGGGCGTGGATGAACTTCACCTGATTCGCGTCGGCCTACGACAACGACGATGCCCCTTATCGGCTGCTGACCATGGTGATCATGTTCGGTGCGCTGATCATGGCGGCCGGCATCGAGCCGTTCTTCGATCATCTGGACTTGCGGGTGATCGTGACCGGCTACGTGGTCATGCGTCTGGGCATGGTGGCATTGTGGCTGCGCGCCGCCGCGAATGATGCCGGGCGTCGCCCCACCGCAATGCGCTACGCCATCGGCATCGCGCTGGTCCAGTGTTTCTGGGTGGCCTTCGGCTGGCTACCGGAGCCGGGCACGGGCTTGTTCTACGGCCTGTTCGCGGTGGGTGCGATCCTGGAGCTGGCCGTGCCGGCGATCGCCGAACGCGGCAACGCCACCCCCTGGCATCGCCATCACATCATGGAGCGCTACGGGCTGCTCAACATCATCGTCTTGGGCGAGACGCTGCTCGCCGGGTCGATGGCGCTCAATCATGCCGTCACCGGACACTTCGACATTGCCCTGGTGCATATCGCGCTGTCGGCGATGCTGATCCTGTTCTCGATGTGGTGGCTTTACTTCGCTCGCCAGGAGCATTTGCAGGATCAACGCCTGTCCCGCGCGCTGACCTGGGGCTACGGCCATTTCGTGATCTACATGAGTGGCGCGGCCGTGGGTGCCGGTTTCGCGGTGCTGGTCGACGTGATCACGGGCCACGCCAAGATCGGACTGCTGGCCGGTGACTACGCGGTGGCGATTCCGGTGGCGGGGTATCTCGTCGGGCTTTGGTTCGTCCGCGACCGCTTCGTGCTGGGAGGCATGGCTCGGCACAGCCTGTTGCTGTTCGCCGCTCTGGTGCTGCTGGTGCCGCCGTTGCTGGCACTGGAGGGTGTGGCGCTGGTGGCGGTCGTGGCCGTCTGGGTTCGCGGGCGTTTGGCGCCGCGGCCGCTGCCCGGGGACTAGCCGGCCGGGCCTCCGTGGCGATGGCGCGGCAACCGAAGTCGCCGCGCCATCCGATTGCTTCCGACCGCCTTAACGACGCCCGCGGGACCGCAGGGCCGCCGGACGGAAGTCGTTGTCATCCGCCTCGATCGGCTGGTAGACCACGTCATAGTCGTTGGTCAGCCGCATGGCGATATACCGTTTGGCGTCCAGGTCATGATGCACTTCAACCCCGGCCGTGAGCATTGGCAGGTCGTAGAAGTTGAGCGAGTGCATTTCGGATACCCGCCACAGCTGATCGCGGCTGTCGTACTTGTCGACCACATGCGCGACCCAGCTGTCTTCATCGAGATAGAAGTCGCGACGCTTGTAGATGTGGCTGGTGCCATCCTTGAGCGTCGCCCGCACATGCCAGACACGATGCAACTCGTAGCGGGTGTACTCGGGGTTGATATGCCCCGGCAACAACACGTCCTCGCTGCTGATGTCGTCACTGTTCACGTCGAACGCGTTGTACGGGATGTAGATCGCCTTCTTGCCAATCACTTCCCAGTTGTAGCGATCCGTCGCGCCGTTGAACATGCCGAAGTCATCGTTGGTGCGCAGGCTGTCGGAGGCGGTGCCCGGATTGTCGTAGGCGACATTGGGTGCCAGACGGACGCGGCGGGAGCCGGGGTTGTAGATCCAGGCCTTGCGCGGCTGGCGGACCTGATCGGCGTACTCGTGCACCAGCAGAATCGACCCGGCCAGACGCGGCGGGGCGGTGATCGCCTGCAGGAAGTAGAGCAACAGATTTTCCTGGCGTGCGCCGGGTTCCTTGCGCTGGTTGCCGTAGATGAAGTCGTACTCGTAGTCGAACTCGACGAGGTTGTAGTCGCCGTTGGATGTCACGGGCGCCTGCGCCCAGCTGGTGCCCCAGGTATCGCCCTTGTAGGCGGTCAGGTGGTTCCAGATGACTTCGGTACCGTTCTGAGGAATCGGAAAGGCGATGCCGGAGGTCGAGCCGGTGAAGCCGTTGCCGCCCTGAACCAGCGTGACCTTGGTGGCATTGTCGCGGGTCGCGTCGTAGATCCCCTGGGGGAATGAGGCGGAGCGCCGCGTCGGATAGACCTTCATCTTCCAGGTCGGGTACTGCTTGAGCAACGCCATCTGCCCCGGCGTCAGGTGCTCCGCGTACTCATCGGCATTGCTGCCGGTGATTTCGAAGAGAACCGAATCCTTCGAATAGGGGTTGGGGTAGTGCCCGGTCGGCTTGAAGTCCGGGTGGACTTCGGTGAGCCCGCCCGTCCAGGCGGGAATACCGAGTGCCGGATCGCCGGCTTTTTCGGCGCCCAGCGGCGTGAGGTCCTGGCCCAGGCGCGCGGCCTCGGACTCGGAGACGGCGGCGGACGTCAGCAGGGGCATCGTGGTCGCCACGGCGGCGGTTGCCGCGACGGCGGTGCCCAGCAGACGGTTGAAACGTGAATGCATGGTGCTCTCCAGAATAGGGTTGGCTTGCGGCGTCGGTTCGGGGGTCAGAATGCGTAGCTGACCGATACGCCGAGAAAATCGCGATCCGCCGAGTCGTTGGCGCGCGTGGCGAAGGAGGCCGACTGGCTGGGATCGCCGGTGGCGGTCGTGCCGATCGGGGTCATGTCGCCCGGTGCGTACGGGTCGGTGCCGGCGTAGACCTCGCCACCGGTGAACACCGTGTAGGCGATATCGGCCTGCCAGCGCTGGAGGTAGCTGAACTGCACGCCGGCGCTGATGACCTGATTGTCTTCGGTGAACGTCGAGCTCACGCCGTTGACGTCATGGAAGAACACCAGGCGCGGCGAGATGTTGACCGAGGCGAACACGTTGGAATAGTCGAGGCGGGTGACCAGGCGATAGCCCCAGGAGGACTTGGTCTGGAAACCTCCGCCGAGGTCTTCCTGACACGACCCGTTCGCGACCGCGATGACCAGCACCGGATTGTTGCGACAGGTGGGAAGCGCCGCGCCGGCACCCGAGTAGGGTTTGTCTTCCAGATCCTGCCGCGTGTAGCCGATCTCGCCGAGCACGATCCACTGACCGGCGCCGAAGCTCGGTCCGAAGGCCTTGGTGATGGTGGTCTGGATCTGCCAGGTTTCGATCTCGTCGTAGCCGGAGACGACCTCGCCGGCGGCATAGGTGCCCAGGTACATCCCGTCCACGAGGGCCGCGGGCACGACGTCGCCGCCGGACAGCTGCACCGGTGCGTTCGGACGGTAGCTGACCTCACCCTGGACGGCGGTGCCCCAGGGGCCGTTGGTGTTCATGCTCAGACCCCAGAGCGAGATGTCCTCGTCGTACTCGACGAAGTAGCTCGCACGGCAGGTTGACGGGTCGGTGACCGCGTCGTCCATGCACAGCGGAGGCGGGTTCGGGTTCAGGCCGCCTTCGGCCGTATTGCCGATGTTCGAGGCCTGTCCGCGAACCGCCGAGATGTTGGGGGTGCGCGAGTGGTAGTTCACGTAGTAGAGCCCGAACTCGGTGGAGTTCAGGGATTCCGCGAAATAGCGGAATGCCACGCCCGCCTGCGAGGTCTCGTCCTCCGGTGCGACGTTCGCGGTCCGCGGGATCCACGCGTGCGCATCGCCGCCCACGCCCAGGGGACGCGTGTTGTCATCGAGTCGACGGCCGTAGCTCAGGAAGATCTTGTCGCCGTCATCCGATGCGGCGTCGTTGGTCGAGAAGAAGCTGCCGCGCGGGTCGATCTCGACCTGTTCCCAGTCGAACTGCCAGACGGCTTCCATGCTGAGGTTGTCCGTGATCGAGGTCTGGACGAACAGCATCGGAATCGGCGTCAGGGCCTCCTTGATCTCGGAGCCGGGCAGGCGGATCTTGGAGACGTCGATCGGGTTGAGAATGTTGATGCCGTTGCGGATGAACGTGCTCTCGCCCCAGCTCACCACCTGGTTGCCCAGGTTCATGCTGATGTACTGATCCCCCAGCGAGAAGCTGCCGTAGAGGAAGGCGTCGAGCAGGTCCACGCTGTTGTCCAGCCGTTCGTGGCCACGTTCGCCCAGTTCGGCTTCTCCGCGGGCGCGGGATTCATTCGCGGCCAGCCGTTCGTCCAGCTCACCGGCGTCCGAAGCCTCCGGGTTATAGAAGGCGCTGGCGCGGGTGAAGATGCCCCAGTTGCGGTTGAAGGCCAGATCCAGATCGACGGTGACCTTGGCCGCGGCGGACACCACATCGCCCTTCTCGTAGCCGTAGGTGCCGTCGTCGCCGTTCGCGGATCGCGACGTGCCGCCGTTGGAGATGCCGATCAGCGACTCGTCCGGGTCCTGCATGCGGAAGGACACACCGGCGGACAGCGTGGTGTCGATCCGCGCTTCCATGCCGCCGATATCCAGCGTCGCCGCGGATGCATGGAATGGGACGGTAGCCGCTCCCAGGACTGCAAGCCGCAGCAGGTTGCATGAATACATCTTCATCTGAGTGTCTCCCTGATGGGTTATTGATCCGGTTTGCACCAGATCTGTTGCACGCGTGTCAGTCCGAAGCCCCGGCCTGAAGGGGCAGGTCCGGCTGAGCACTTGTGGATTGACCGGCCACGAACGGCTGCCGATTCAATTTATGTACGTTTGGGTACGTTATACGAGCCGTTGTAGCGACGTCGTCGTAAAGGGGATGTGAACAGCGTCGCCTGCTCGTGCGTGGAGCACGGGTTGCGCAGGCCGTGAGGCACGGTCCGTCGGCGCCGGTGCTGGGGCGCAATGTCATCGTCAGCGTGCATCGTCTCCTCCAATGCCCTGAGTTGTTGTCAGCCCGAGCGGCGCCGGGACGATCCGCTTCTGTGAGGGATTCGATCCGCGTGCGGCGGCACGGTGCCGCTAAGCCAATGATGTACCAACAAGTTCATAATGGGAACACCTTGCGTCGATGAAACGCGGCATTCCCCGCGCTGCGGACGCCATTCGAGCGGATTGCGGATTCGCCGTGGTGTTGTCACGGCCTGTCCGTGACGCCAGCGTGATCCGCGCAGGTTGCGCGGCACTTCCAACGGCTGGCGATGCCGCCGCGCCGGCCGGACACGCGAGTCGCGGTCCGCGGCAACAGCAGGCGGGAGTGGTGCCCCTGGTTACAGCCAGCCGCGTTCCTTGGCTGCGACGCCAGCCTGGAAGCGGTTGTGCACGCCCAATTGTTCGTAGAGCGCGGCAATGCGGCGCCGCACGGTTCTGACGGTCACGTCCAGTTCCAGCGCGATGGCCTCGTCCTTGAGGCCGGCCGCGAGCAGGGCGAGCAATTGCCGCGGGATGTCCTCTTCGTCCGGTGTCGGAATGTCGCTGGTGATTGGGCGCCCGCGGCTCCAAAGCAACTCGTAAAGCGCGATCAGCGAGTCCAGCAGGGCTGACGGGTGAACCACGATGACCGCCGGTTCATGCTCTTCGCCCGAGGTCAGGAGTACAAGCAACGCCTCGTCGTCATCGATCAGCACCAGCTTGATCGGGACATCCGGTAGCACGCGAGCGTCCTCGCCCGCGCGGATGGCGAGGAACGCCCGGTCCACGTGGTGGGGCGTATCGAAGATGGACTGGTCGTAGAGCGTGCGGTACGTGAGCCCTTCCTTCATCAGCTCCAGTTGCAGGTTCATTTTCTCGACGTTGGCGCCACCGTAGTAGGGCGGCCGATCGGTCATGCGGATCATGCCGCGCGCGCGGCGCTGGCCCTGCTCCCAGCGGTTGTCGATGGCCTCGGCGCCGGTCACCACCTCGATGATGGAGCTGGTGTCCTGCCATTGGCGGATGGTTCTCAGCTTCTCGCTGAGCCGGGCGGATTCGATGCGGACCTGATCCAGTGCCTGATGCTCACGCTTGATGAGCATGGCGATGGCGCCTTCCGGGTCGGCAACGGTGAACGGGCCGTCCAGCGACCCGGCGAGCACCAGGCCGGCATTGATCAGGGCGTTGATCTCGGCCTGTGCGTCCTCACGCGTCAGGCCGACGCGTGACATCAGGCCGGAGAGTTCCAGCTGGGGCTCTCCGATCAGCGTGCGATACACGCGTTCCTGGCGGGTGGTCAGACCGATGCGCTCTAGCATGACGATGAATTCCGAATCCTGTCCTGATACTGACAGTGTCAGTATCGCGGATTGGCGGAATGCCGTCCGTGGGCGGGGTCGAACAGACGGTGCGACCGGTTTCGGCCGCTCAGTTCAGGTGCGTGTCGAGGAAGGTCGTGACGCGCGGATCGTCGAGCAGATCCCAGTGATTCATCCGGGCGAAGACGCGTGTGCCGGATTCGGACCAGGCCATCGCGGGGCGGCCATCGCGTGTCTGTCCCAGGGCGCTGCGAACGGGGACCAGCCCGTCGCCCAGCAGGTGCGTGCGTCGGGCGCCCAGCGTACCGGCGGCCGCAACGGCCTCGATGTGCGCCGGCAGCGGGTGCAGGTTCGGGCGATGGTCGCTGCGCTCGAAGCGATCGCGACCCTGCCAGTCCTCGTCCAGCGTGCTGCCGTGGCGAAGATCGGTGATGCCGGCGCTGCGCAGCCAGCCGAGGCGGGCGATTGGCGCGGTGTAGGGGCTCAGCGCGCCGAGCACGTCGATCCAGTTGCCGCCGCGCTCCAGCGGTGCGCCGAGATGCGGAGTACCGAGAAACGCGATCGATCGGACCCGCTCGGGCCAATCGTGGCCGAGGGTTTCGGCCTGCGCCAGCGCGCTGCGCGTAACCAGCCCGCCCATGCTGTGAGCCAGGATGCGCACTGAGCGCACCCGAGTCGGCCAGGCCGCGATCAACGCTTCCAGCTGCGTGGACAGCTCGCGGCCGTTGACCGAGATGTGGCGACCCGTGTTGTAGAGCAGATGCACCGCATCGGCGCCGAACCGCTCGGCCTGGTGCACGCCGTGATTGTGGCCGTTGCGCGTCCATTGCCGGTCGTTCATGCACAGCCCGTGGACGGTGATGATCAACTGCCGTGACGGCCGCGGCACCGCGCGCTTGAGCGCGTCGCGGTCCATGGGCAAGGTGCCGCCGTGCCGACGCCACTGCATCGGGATGGCCAGCGGATTGTCGGTGTCGAGCAGGTAGTCGCCGACCACGCCGTTGAGCGCCGAGATCACCGCTTCCCGCCCCGGTCCCGGCGGCGCCAGTTCGTCCAGCGAATCCGCGAGACGGCCGAGGACGATGTCCACGGATTCACGCGTGAGCCCGTTGATGCCGCGAATCGTGGCGTGCACGAAGCCGGCGATCCCCGGTGCGCCTCCGGTCGGCGCCTGGCCGATCGGCGGCGAGACCGCGGCGATGTTGCGGTACATGTCCTCGACGATGCCCGTCACGCCGTCGACCGCGTCGAAGGCGAGTCGAGCGGCGCCGCGAAGTGTCTGGCCGGTTTTCATGTGTTCATGACCTCAGTGATCGGTCTTCCACTGCGGAACGCCCAGCAGGATCAGGCGCAGATGCTGTTCCGCTCGCTTCATCAGCGCCGCCTCGCCTTCCCGATCGTGCGTGTCGACATCGAGGATGTCGATGGCATTGGCGACCATGGCATTGAGCAGCAGCGACGCGATCATGTGCAGATCCGCGGTGTTCCATTCCTTCAGATACGGCAGCCGGGCCAGATCCACCGCCAGTTCGGTCTGCACCAGACGCAGCTCCCGACGGATGGCGTTGCGGACCACCGCGCTGCCGCCGAAGCGTTCGCTGGCGATGAAGGCGAACCCGGCACGGTTCGCGCGGATATGGCGTACCAGTGATTTCACCACGCTGGTCACCAGACGGTCGGTGCTGCGGGTGTCCTCGCGCACGTCCTCGAGAATCTTGCGCAGGGCGCGGAACGCCTCGTCGACCAGTGCCAGGCCCAGGGCATCCATGTCCGGGAAATGCCGATAGAACCCTGTGGGCACGATGCCGACTTCGCGCGTCAATTCGCGCAGCGACAGGCCGTCGAAGCTCTTGTCCCCGTCGAGCATGGCCAGCGCCTTGTCGATCAGGATCTGGCGCGTGTCGCCCCGGCGGGCGATGCGTCGCGACTTGCTGCTGCGAGTACTCATGATGACAAGTGTACTCGAAACTTAAAATTGCGGTGTCTGGCCAGAATGTTGGCAGGCCATGGAAAATATATCTCTATGTTTTTAATCATGAATATCTGAGTATTGTGAACGAGTGTTGACATCAATCCTGAGTTGAGAAAGTATGTATACGACTGTTCACTTAGATAGTTCGTCAGGAGACGCTCGCATGACGCGCAAAACCGTCCGGACATCGATCAATTCGCCCGCCTCGCTGAGCCAGCGCGTGTTGGCCGCCCTGAGCTTTCCGCATCCGGTGGCCGCCTACGCCGAGGCGCTGAGCCCGCGGCTGCGGCGTCGTACCTCCAGTGGTCACGTGCCTGCGACCGTGGTGGCCGTGCAACGTCCGACCGCGGACAGCGTCACGCTGACGATTCGTCCGCTGGGACGGCTGGACGGCTTCCGCGCCGGGCAGTTTGTCCAATTGGCGGTCGAGGTCGACGGTGTGCGCCGTGTGCGCTGCTTCTCGCCCGCGCAGTCCGAGCATGTCGAGGATGGTCTGATCGAGTTGACCGTCAAGGCCAATGCCGACGGCGTCGTCTCCCGATATCTCTACGCGCATGCGGAGCCAGGAATGGCGCTGGCGCTGTCCGGAGCGCAGGGCGAGTTTCACTTGCCGGAGGCCCGGCCCGACCGCATCGTGCTGATCAGTGGTGGCAGCGGCATCACGCCCGTGTTGGCGATGCTGCGGACCCTGGTCGATGAGGCCCACATCGGACGTGTGACCTTCCTGCACTACGCTCGCCGGCCCGCCGAACAGGTTGCGGCCGAGGAGCTCCGGGCCATCGCCGATGCGCATTCGAATATCGATGTGCTGACCGTTTACACGGGCAGCGATGCCCGGGGGCTGGGCGAGGCCGATGGCCATTGCACGCCGACGCAGCTGGATGCGCTGATCCCTGATCTGGCGGAGGCTCAGGCCTGGCTTTGCGGTCCCGCCGCGTTGATGCAGGCGGTCGAATCGATTTACGCCGAGCGTGGCTGGTCGCGACGGTTGCACCAGGAACGCTTTGGTGTGGCGGCCGGCGCGGTCGACGAGGCGGCGGGCGGCGACGTGCGTTTCGCCCGCAGCGAGCGCTTCGTCGCCAACAACGGCGCCAACCTGCTGGAGCAGGCCGAAGCCGCCGGGTTGCGCCCCAAACACGGCTGCCGCATGGGCATTTGCAGTACTTGCACCTGCCGCAAGACGGCTGGCGTCGTCCGCAATCTGCAGACGGGCGAGCTGTCCTCCGAAGCCGACGAGCCGATCCGCATCTGCGTGTCGCAGCCGGTCGGCTCGGTCACCGTCGATCTCTGATCGAAACCTTTTTTCACTCCCACGTTTGCGTCTCAAGGAGGCACGACATGGCTGAATCAACCGCTTCTTACGCGCCCGAGCTCACGCCGGAGCAACTCGACGCCTTCGGCCGCGAGCTGGATGCGATCCGCGATCGCGTGCTTGCCGATCTGGGCGAGCGCGATGCCCGCTACATCCGCGACATGATCAAGACCCAGCGCCGGCTGGAAATCGGCGGGCGCGGCCTGCTGTTCCTCAGCTTCTTTCCGCCCGCCTGGGTCGCCGGCACCGTGGCGCTGTCGATCTCCAAGATTCTCGACAACATGGAGATTGGCCACAACGTCATGCACGGTCAGTACGACTGGATGAACGATCCGGAACTGAGCGGCGAAACCTTCGAGTGGGATACCGCTTGTCCGGCGGACCAGTGGCGACATTCGCACAATTACATGCACCACACCTTCACCAACGTGCAGGGCGTGGACCGGGACATCGGCTACGGCGTGCTGCGGATGTCCGAGGACAAGGCCTGGCATCCGTACTACCTGCTCAATCCGTTGTGGGCATTCCTGCTCGCGGTGTTCTTCCAGTACGGGGTGGCGCTGCATGACCTTGAGGTGGAGCGTCTGCGCAAGGGCAAGCGTGATCTGGGCGAGGTGAAGCGGGTCGCCAGGGGCATCTGGCGCAAGACCAGCCGGCAGACGCTGAAGGATTACGTCCTGTTTCCGCTGCTGGCCGGCCCGATGGCGCCGCTGGTGTTCGCTGGCAATCT
>NZ_CAXFCL010000198.1:0-8405 GCF_964000955.1 uncultured Abyssibacter sp. | reverse complement strand
GGTTGCGTTGTTCGGCGGCGTCGAGCAGGCGCTGGCTGTCGTGCTGGCCATGGATGTCGACCAGGTATTCGCCCAGGTCGCGCAGGCTGCGAATGTTGCTCGGCGAGCCGTTGATGAACGCCCGCGAGCCGCCGTCGGCCATGACGATGCGGCGGATCAGACAGCAGCCGGCATCGTCCGGGTCATCCAGTGCCTGGTCGGTGAGCCAGCGAGAGGCGGGCGAGTCCGGCGTCAGGCGAAACTCCGCATCCACCTGAGCCCGCGGCTGGCCGCTGCGCACGGCATCGGAATCGGCGCGCGCGCCGAGCACCAGGCCGATGGCGTCGATCAGGATCGACTTGCCGGCGCCGGTTTCACCCGTGAGCACGTTGAAGCCGTCACCGAACTCCAGTTCGAGATCGGCGATGACGGCGAGATTCTGGATCGACAAATGCCGCAGCATCAGTTTTGTCCGCGCCCCCAGTGCAGTTTGGTTCGCAGGATGTGGAAGTAGTCGTAACCGGGCGGGTGGATCAGGGTCATGCGCTTGTCGGCCGCGCGAATCCGGATGCGGTCGCCACCGGCTAGCGGATGACTGACCTGGCCGTCCCAGGTCACCAGCGCATCGGTGTTGTGGCCGTGGACCACGACCTCCAGTTCGCTGTTGGCGCTGATGACCAGCGGCCGGTCGGACAGCGTATGCGGGCAGATCGGCACCAGCGTCAGCGCGTCAATGCCGGTGTGCACGATCGGGCCGCCGCTGGACAGCGCGTAGGCGGTGGAGCCGGTTGGCGTGGAAATCACGATGCCGTCGGCGCGGTGACGGTTGACGAATTCGCCGTTGATCCGCGTGTCGAATTCCAGCAGGCGGTTGAAGGCGCGGTTGCGCACGACGACGTCGTTCAGCGCGATGAACGAGGCGATGGGGTCGCCCTGCACATCGGGCCTTGCTTCGATCATCAGGCGGTCTTCGCGGATGCCCTGACCATCGAGAATCTCGTCCAGCCGCGCGCTCATGTCGTCCGGCGAGACATCGACCATGAAGCCCAGCCGGCCTCGGTTCACGCCGACGATCGGCACGTCCTGCGGCGCCATGTAGCGTCCGGCGTCGAGCAGCGTGCCGTCACCACCGACGACGATGCAGAGGTCGCACTGGCGGGCCATCTCGGCTCTCGGCACGGCGTCCGCGCCGGAGACGGGAGCGGCGACCGGGTCCGGCAGCACGGTGAGTCCGCGCTGCGCGAGATGCCGGCTCAGGCGCTCCACGGTCGTTAGAACCGCGGCGTCCTCGCGCTTGGCGATCACGCCGATGTGCTGGAAGCTGGTCACGCCCTTTGCTTGCATTGACAGCGCCGAACGCGCGTGGCTTTCTGTGTTTCCACCATCAGAACCTGTCTGCCCGTGGGCCCGGAGTCTCGCATCGAAATCGGAACGCCGTCACTGGACGCCCGTCAGGCGACTCTTCTGAAGACGCTAGTCGAGCAGTTTATCGCGGACGGCCGTCCGGTCGCGTCGTCCCGTCTGCTGGCATGCAGTGGGTTGTCCGTGAGTTCGGCCACCGTGCGCAGCATCATGGTGGACTTGGCCGAGCGTGGCTACGTGTCGGCGCCGCATACCTCGTCCGGGCGCATTCCGACCCCGCTGGGATACCGCTTCTTCGTCGATTCGCTGCTGGAGCCGGAACGGCTGGCGCGCCAGACGGCCGCCGAGCTGGCCGACAAGCTGCGCGAGTCCTCCGGCGGGCGCGACGGGCTCACCAGTGACACCTCCGCATTGCTGGCCGACCTGACCCGCATGGCCGGGGTCGTCTCCGTGCCGCGCAGCGATTTGCGCACACTGCGCCAGATCGAGTTCCTGCCACTGTCGGACCGCCGCGTGCTCGTCGTGCTGGTCGTGGACCGCGAGGAGGTGCAGAACCGCGTGGTGCAGCTGTCGAAGGACTATCCGCGCGAGTCGCTGGAGCGCGCCGCGGCGTTCATCAACCGTCATGCCGCCGGGCGCTATCTGTTCGAAGTGGCGGACGTGCTGCGGCAACAGGTGCGGGTGGCCGAGGCCGCGGTCGGCGAGGAACTGGCGCTGATGATGCAGCAGGCCGTGCACGATGCCGACGACGGAAATGACGGCGGCGTGGTCATCGCCGGCGAGCCCAATCTGCTTGCCTTTGACGAGATCGGCAGCCGCGAGCGGCTGGTGGCGCTGATGCGGGCGCTGGATCGCAAGCGGGAGATCGCCGGGCTGTTCCGCCGCTGCCTGGATGCCGATGGCGTGCAGATCTTCATCGGCCGCGAGTCCGGCGTGACCGTGCTCGACGAATGCAGCGTCGTGACCGCGCCATACCGGGTGGACGGCGAGGTGGCCGGCGTGCTCGGCGTGATCGGCCCGACCCGGATGGCTTACCAGCGCATCGTGCCGCTGGTGGATTTGACCGCGATAATCTTCGGTGTCGGCTTGAAAACCTGACGGGCGCCCCCACCAAGCGAGCCGTGCGACGACGCTGTCGTCATCCATCGACTTTCCAACACGGATCGCAGCATGAACCCAGAAGACGCGAAGCCGGAAGACACCGCGGCCGACGCCGCAACGTCCCAGACGGAATCCGCCGAACAGGCCTCCCCCGAGTCGACCGAGGCGGACCCAACGCAGGCCGCTCTGGACGCGGCGGAAGCCAAGGCGCGGGAGCATTGGGAATCGTACCTGCGCGCCAGCGCGGAACTAGAGAACGTGCGCCGGCGTGCCGAGCGTGATGTCGCCAACGCCCACAAGTTCGGTCTGGAGAAGTTCGCCAGCGAGCTGCTCGGCGTTCGCGATTCGCTGGAACTCGGATTGCAGTCCGCGCGGGCCGACAACGCCAGCGTCGAGACCGTGCGCGAGGGCATGGAGCTGACGCTCAAGCAGCTCGCCAGCGTGATGGAAAAGTTCGGGATTCAGCAGATCGACCCGACCGGCCTGCCGTTCGATCCCGAGAAGCACGAGGCGGTCGCGATGATCGAGGCCGATGCCGACCCGAACACCGTCGTCAACGTGATGCAGCGCGGCTACGTACTCAACGAGCGCCTGCTGCGCGCCGCCATGGTGGCGGTGGCGAAAGCGCCGGCTGGCGGCGCGAACTGAGTTTCGAAACCGGGCTTGATTTGCACTGGCCGGCCCCAATTAAGCCGGTAGTCGCGAAAGCACTGAATTTCCTTAAAGAGCACTGAAGAACACGATTTCTGGAGCACACCATGGGCAAGATCATTGGTATTGACCTCGGCACGACGAACTCCTGCCTGGCCTTGTTGGAAGGCAGCAGCGCCAAGGTCATCGAGAACGCCGAAGGCGAACGCACCACGCCGTCCGTGGTGGCGTATACGGATGACGATCAGACGCTGGTAGGCCGTCCGGCCAAGCGTCAGGCCGTTACCAACCCGAGCAACACCCTGTATGCGATCAAGCGCCTGATCGGCCGTCGCTTCCAGGACGACGTGGTACAGAAGGACATCAAGATGGTGCCCTACAAGATCACGTCGGCCGACAACGGCGACGCCTGGGTCGACGTCAAGGGCAAGAAGCTGTCGCCGCAGGAAGTCTCGGCGACCATCCTGCGCAAGCTGAAGAAGGACGCCGAGGACTACCTGGGCGAGTCCGTGACCGAAGCCGTGATCACGGTGCCGGCCTACTTCAACGACTCGCAGCGCCAGGCGACCAAGGACGCCGGCAAGATCGCGGGTCTGGAAGTCAAGCGCATCATCAACGAGCCGACCGCGGCCGCATTGGCCTACGGCCTGGATAAAAAGGGCGGCGACAAGAAGATCGCGGTCTATGACCTGGGCGGCGGCACGTTCGATATTTCGATCATCGAAGTGGCCGAGATCGACGGCGAGCATCAGTTCGAGGTGCACGCCACCAATGGCGACACGTTCCTGGGCGGCGAAGACTTCGACAACGAGATCATCGAGCACATCGCGGCCGAGTTCGAGAAAGACCAGGGCGTGAACCTGCGCAAGGACAAGCTTGCCCTGCAGCGCCTCAAGGAAGCCGCCGAGAAGGCTAAGATCGAGCTGTCCTCTACGCAGCAGACCGAGATCAATCTGCCGTACGTGACGGCCGACCAGAACGGTCCCAAGCATCTCAACATGAAGATGACGCGGGCCAAGCTGGAGTCCCTGGTCGAGAACCTGGTCGCACGTACCATCGACCCGTGCCGCACGGCGCTCAAGGACGCCGGCATGAAGGCCTCGGACATCGACGACGTGATTCTCGTCGGCGGCCAGACTCGTATGCCGGCCGTCCAGGAAGCGGTCAAGAGCTTCTTCGGTCGTGACCCGCGCAAGGACGTGAACCCGGACGAAGCTGTGGCCGTGGGTGCCGCTATCCAGGGCTCGGTGCTGTCGGGTGACACTAAGGACGTGCTGCTGCTGGACGTCACGCCGCTCAGCCTGGGTATCGAGACCCTGGGCGGCAAGATGACCAAGCTCATCGACAAGAACACGACCATCCCGACCCGCAAGTCGGAGACGTTCTCCACCGCGGAAGACAACCAGCCGGCCGTGACGGTGCACGTGCTCCAGGGCGAGCGCGAGCAGGCCTCCGGCAACAAGTCGCTGGGCCGTTTCGACCTGTCGGATATCCCGCCGGCGCCGCGTGGCACGCCGCAGATCGAAGTCACCTTCGATATCGACGCCAACGGCATTCTGAACGTCTCGGCCAAGGACAAGGCCACGGGCAAGGAGCAGTCCATCGAGATCCGTGCTTCGTCCGGTCTGTCCGACGACGAAGTCGAGCAGATGGTCAAGGACGCCGAGGCGCACGCCGAGGAAGACGCCAAGTTCAACGAGCTGATCACGGCGCGCAACCAGGCCGACGGCCTCATCCACGGCATCGAGAAGTCCATGAAGGATCTGGCCGACCAGATCTCCGAGGACGAGAAAAAGCCGGTTGATGATGCCATCGCCGAGCTGCGCACCGCACTCGAAGGCGACGACAAGGACGAGATCGAAGCCAAGACGCAGAAGCTGTCGGAGGCCTCGGCCCCGATCATGCAGAAGGCTTACGGCCAGGGCGAAGAAGGCGCCGAAGGCGAGCAGGCCGCCGGCGGCCAGCAGTCGCAGCAGTCCGGCGACGATGACGTCGTCGACGCCGACTTCGAGGAAGTCAAAGACGACGACAAGAAGTCGGGCACCAACTCGTAAGCTCATCGAGTGAGCCGATGCGCCGGGGCGGCGAGAGCTGCCCCGGCATTTTTGATTTTGACCACACGAGATTTCTGATTAATTCGACCGCCGCCGCGGATACGACGTGCGGACGCATCAATCAGGGATTTTGAAAGACGACGACCATGGCGAAACGCGATTACTACGAAGTGCTGGGCGTATCCAAGAGCGCGTCCAAGGACGAGATCAAGAAGGCCTATCGACGTCTGGCCATGAAAAACCACCCGGACCGTAATCCGGGCGATGAAGACGCCGAGGCGCGCTTCAAGGAGGCCTCCGAGGCCTACGAAGTACTGTCTGACGATCAGCAGCGCGCGACCTATGACCAGTTCGGTCACGCCGGCATGGGCGGCGCGGCCGGTGGCGGTGCCGGCTTTGGCGGCGGCGGCGCCGGTTTCGGCGATATCTTCGGCGATATCTTTTCCGATATTTTCGGCGGTGGCGGCATGGGCGGCGGTCGCAGCCGGGCCGCCCGCGGCGCGGACCTGCGCTACGATCTGGATCTGGAGTTGGAAACCGCGGTCGACGGCGACACCATCGAAATCCGGATTCCCACGCTGGAACAGTGCGAAACCTGCGGCGGCGACGGCGCCGAGCCCGGCTCGCCCGTGGACACCTGTGACACCTGCAAGGGCCAGGGCCAGGTGCGTATCCAGCAGGGCTTTTTGTCGATCCAGCAGGCGTGCCCGGACTGCCAGGGTTCGGGCAAGAAGATTCGCAACCCGTGCAAGAAATGCCAGGGCGACGGGCGCGTCCAGTCGTCCAAGACGCTGTCGGTCAAGGTGCCGCCGGGCGTGGATAACGGCGATCGTATCCGCCTGTCCGGCGAGGGCGAGGCCGGCGAGATGGGCGGCCCGGCCGGTGATCTCTACGTGCAGATCAACGTCAAGCCGCACGAGTTCTTCGTGCGTGATGGCAACAACCTGCGCGCCAACGTGCCGGTCGACATGATCACGGCCGCGCTGGGTGGCGAGATCGATGTGCCGACCTTGAAGGGCAAGGTCAGCCTGCGAGTGCCGGCCGAAACCCAGTCGGGCAAGACGTTCCGGCTGCGGGGCAAGGGCGTCCAGTCGGTGCGCACCTCGTCGCCGGGCGATCTGCTGGTCAAGGTCAGCGTCGAGACGCCGGTCAACCTGAATTCCAAGCAGAAGAAGCTGCTAGAAGAGCTGCAAGAGTCGCTGAACGAGAGCAGCCATAGCCATAGCCCGGCCACGAGCAGCTGGCTAGACAAGGCCAAGCGTTTCTTCGGCGAGCACCTGAACTGATCATGACCCAACGCGTGGCAATCAACGGCGCCTCCGGGCGTATGGGGCGCGAGCTGATCGTGGCTGCCCAGGCCCGCGACGATCTTGAATTGGTCGCGGCCTTTGCCTCGTCGACCAACGAGCAGCTAGGCATCGATGCCGGTCGATTGGCCGGAGTGGCTGATACCGGTGTGTTTCTGACGTCCTCCGAGTCAATCGCGAAGGCCGCCTTTGATGTGCTCGTCGATTTTTCCTTGCCGGCCCCGTCAATGAGCGCGCTCGCGGCCTGTCGTGCCCAGGGTGCGGCCATGGTGATCGGCACGACTGGTTTTAGCGCCGCACAGCAGGCCGAGATTGACGCGGCCGCGGCTGACATCGCTATTGTCCAGGCACCCAACTACAGCGCGGGCGTCAATTTGACGCTGGACCTGGTCGAGCGCGCAGCTGCTGCGCTGGGCGATGATGTGGATATTGAAATCGTCGAAGCTCATCATCGACACAAAGTCGATGCGCCCTCGGGCACAGCCTTGAAGCTAGGCGAGGTGGCCGCGCGCGGGCGCGGGCAGACGCTGGATCAAAACGCGGTCTACGCGCGCGAGGGGCACACCGGTGAGCGCCCGGCCGGCGCTATTGGATTTGCGACCGTGCGCGGCGGTGACATCGTCGGCGAGCATACGGTGCTATTCGCTGGCGCCGGTGAGCGCATCGAGATCACGCACCGCGCGACATCGCGCCAGACCTTTGCCGGCGGGGCGATGCGAGCAGCAGTCTGGGCCAGCGTTCAGACGCCCGGGCATTACGGTATGAACGATGTGCTGGGGCTATCTGACTAAGCGCGCGTCATACATCGCTGGCGAGACGGCGCCCTAGCGGCTATACTCTCGCCGCCTCCGGGCAGCCCACTGGCAATCAGCGACTGGAGAGATGTATTGCGCGCCAAAGCCGTACTAGCGCTCGAAGACGGTAGTGTCTTTCACGGCCGCGCCATCGGCGCCACCGGCCGGACCGTCGGGGAGGTGGTCTTCAACACCGCCATGACCGGTTATCAGGAAATCCTGACCGATCCCTCCTATCAGCAGCAGATGGTCACACTGACCTATCCGCATATCGGTAATACAGGGACCAACGACCAGGACGTCGAGTCTGATCGGGTCCAGGCAGCCGGTCTGATCATCCGCGAGGTCCCGCGTAGCCCAAGCAATTGGCGGTCCAACGACAGCCTGATAGGTTATCTCGAGGCCAACGGCATCGTGGGTATCGGCGATATAGATACCCGACGTCTCACACGACTACTGCGTGAAAAAGGCGCCCAGAACGGCGCGATCGTGGCCGGTGATGATATCGACGAGGCCGCTGCGATCCAAGCCGCGCGCGATTTTCCGGGCCTGAAGGGCGCGGATCTGGCCGCCGAAGCCGGTGTACGTGAAGCCTACGAATGGACTCAAGGCACCTGGATCGGGCCGAACGATCTGCACGCGCCGGCCGAGCCGCGCTTTCACGTGGCGGTATACGACTACGGCATCAAGTACAACATCCTGCGTCAGCTGGTCGATGCCGGCGCCCGTGTCACGGTGGTGCCCGCCAAGACATCAGTCGATGACGTTGTGGCCCTGGGCGCCGAGGGGGTGCTGTTAGGCAATGGGCCTGGTGATCCCGAGCCGCTGGATTATGCGGTGGCGACGTGTCGCGAACTCATCGCGCGCCGGATTCCCACGCTGGGCATTTGTCTCGGCCACCAGATTCTGGGCCTGGCCGTAGGGGCGTCGAGCCTGAAGATGAAGTTCGGCCATCACGGCGCTAACCATCCGGTAATCGATACCGCCAGCGGCGAGGTCATGATTTCGTCGCAGAACCACGGTTTTGCCATCGACGAAGCCAGCCTGCCGGATACCGTGCGTGTGTCGCACCGGTCGCTGTTCGATCAGACCCTGCAGGGCATCGAAATGATCGATGCACCCGTCTTTTCCTTCCAGGGGCACCCGGAAGCCAGCCC
>NZ_CAXFCL010000197.1:0-6658 GCF_964000955.1 uncultured Abyssibacter sp. | reverse complement strand
GGCCCGGCCCGAGGCGGGCAGGCTGGCCATCGCCGCGTTGGCTCCCGTGGGAATCATCAGCACCTGGCCGATGCGAATCTGGTGGCCCGACAGCTTGTTGATCGACCGGAACACCGAAACCGTGGTGTCGAAGTCCTCTGCCAGCTCGCTGAGCGTGTCGCCCGCCTGCACCTTGTGACGGTTCCAGGTGACACGCCGGGAGGCGGGCAGGCGTTTCAATGCCAGCGAAAATGCGCCGGCCTTGTCCGTCGGCAGCAGCAGGCGGTGTGGACCGTCCGGGTCGGTGGCGAACGAGTTGAATGCGGGATTCAGCCGCTGGATCTCGTGCAACGGCAGCTGCGCCAGCTCGGCCGCCTGCGGCAGGCCCAGTTGACCGGGTAACTCGACCGCCACGGTCTTCGGCGCCGGGCTTACTCGGGGCAGCTTGATGCCGAAGGTTTCGGGCCGGGCGAAAATCTCCGCCAGGGCGAGGATGCGGGGCACATAGGCTTCGGTCTGCGGCGGGAGGTCCAGCGACCAGAAATCGGTGGGGCGACCCGCCTTGCGGTTGCGCGCGATCGCGCGTCGCACGCGGCCTTCGCCGGCGTTGTAGGCGGCCAGCGACAGCAGCCAGTCGTCATGAATGTCGTTGAGATAGCGCAGGTAGCGGATCGCCGCCTCGGTGGATGCGATGACGTCGCGGCGACCGTCGTACCACCAGCTCCTTCGCACACCGAAGCGGTCCGCGGTATGCGGCATGAACTGCCACAGTCCCGCGGCGGTGCCGGAGCTGAATGCGTTCGGATCGAAGCCGCTTTCAAGAAAGGGAATGCAGATCAGCTCCGCCGGCATGCCCGCCGCTTCGAGCTGGCGCGCGATGATCGCCAGATAGGGTTCCGCGCGATTGACCAGCGTCCGGATCTCATGAGGCCGGGATGCGAAGTCGTCCGCCCAGTAGCGCACGTCCTCGTGGTCGTGGCTGCCGATCTGGTAGTGATCCGCCAGATCGTCCCAGAGGTCGTCGGCGTGCGCGCTGCTGGCAACAAGAAACAGCGCGGCGGCTAAAAGTCGTCGAACAATCACGTGATGGGTTTCTTGGCTCCCCGGGGCGACCGGGATTGTGTTGCACCTGCGGGTCGCGCACAAGCGGGCGTCCCTTCGTTATGCTACCGGGATGGACCGCACGCACCGGCAAGAAGTTCGACTGGGCGACCTGCAACGGTGGCGGGCGACGACCCGTGGCCGCAATCTTGACGCACTGGAGCGCGCGCGGGTCGAGGCGGTTCTGCCGGGGCTGTTCGGGCGGTCGATTCTGCAGATTGGCAGCTGGGGTGAAGGCGAAAGTCTGATCGATGCGGCGCCGATGCCGTTTCGGGCCGTGCTGGGTACGGCAGGCGCCAGCGGCGAGAGCGCGATCACCCGCCTGGGCGCGCTGCCGCTGCCCAAGGGCGTGGCGGACGTGATTCTATTGCCGCACAGCCTGGAGTTCGCGCAGTCGCCGCATCGTCTGCTGCGCGAGGCCGATCGCGTGCTGACGTCGCGGGGCCATTTGTTGATCCTCGGTTTCAATCCCTTGTCCTGGTGGGGGCTGCGGCAGCGTGTCGGCGCGACTTCAGGCCTGCCCGCCGGAGCCCGACAACTGAGTCGTCACCGGGTCTGCGACTGGCTGCACCTGCTGGATTTCGACGTGACCGATGTTCATCGATTCGGGGTGGGTCTGCCGTGGTTGCGGCCCATCGCGCGCAGCGACGGTCGACGGCTGCGTTACTGGCTCAGCATTGCCGCCGAGAGCTACCTGATCGTCGCTCGCAAGCGCACGATTCCGATCACCCCGATCCAGCAGCGCTGGCGTCAGGCCAGGCCGGCGGTGGCACCCGCGCTGGGTGGCGTGAGGGTGAGTTTTGAAGCTGCCGCGGCGCGTCGTCGCGGCGAAAAATCTTGATCATGCGATGAGTCAACGCGTTCGCGCGTTCACCGACGGCGGCTGCCGGGGCAATCCCGGGCCGGGCGGTTGGGGAGCGCTACTCGAATACGGCAAGCATCGCCGGGAGCTCTCCGGCAGCGCCGCGTCCACGACCAACAACCAGATGGAGCTGATGGCTGCCATTCAGGCGCTGGAGTCGCTGTCCCGTTCCTGCGAGGTGGATCTCTACACGGATTCGACCTATGTGCAGAAGGGCATGAAGGAGTGGCTGAAGAACTGGCGCAAACGAGGCTGGAAGACCGCGGCCGGCAAGCCGGTCAAGAATGCCGAGCTCTGGCAGCGCCTCGACGCGGCGGCGCAGCGGCATCGTGTCACCTGGCACTGGGTCAAGGGGCACGCGGGCCACGCCGGCAATGAAGCGGCCGACCGACTCGCCAACGAAGCAATGGACGCCCAGGCGGCGGGAGCAGGCGGATGAGACAGATTGTTCTCGATACCGAAACGACGGGTCTGGAAACCAGCGATGACCACCGGATCATCGAAATTGGCTGCGTGGAAGTCAGGAGTCGTCGCGCCACCGGCAACAACTTCTGGCACTACCTGCAACCGGATCGTGTGATCGACGAGGGTGCGATCGCGGTGCACGGCATTACCAACGAGATGCTCGCCGACAAGCCGCGGTTCGCCGATGTTGCTCAGGAGTTCATCGAATACCTGCGTGGCGCGGAACTGATCATCCACAACGCCGCGTTCGACATCGGCTTTCTGGATCACGAATTCGCCAAGCTGGAGAACCCGCCACCACCCGTCAGCGAGTGGTGCATGGTGACCGACACGCTTGCGATGGCGCGCCAGATGCACCCGGGGCAGCGCAACTCGCTGGACGCGCTTTGTCGCCGATACGACGTCGATAACTCGGGCCGCGATCTCCACGGCGCGTTGCTCGATGCCCAGCTCCTGGCGGAGGTGTACCTCGCCATGACCGGTGGGCAGCAGACCATCGAGCTGGCGGCCGATCCCGGCGAGGGCATGCGGCAGGAAGTGGAACGGCTGTTCGAGCGCAGCGCCGCGCGGCCGAAGGTGATCCGGGCCAGTGACGAGGAACTGGCGCAGCACCACGCCAGACTGGACGCGATGGAAGCCTCCGGCGCGCCGCGCCTGGAGTGGCCGGCCTGAGAGAGCGGTCTCGGCCTACTGCAGCAGGCCGATCAGCGTGACCAGGCCGATCAGCGCGGCGGCCCACCAAACCAGCGTGCTGGATCGCCAAACACTGGCCAGCCAACCCTGTTCCCGGACGCCTGACAGGGCATGGCGATCGAACTGGGCCCAGCAGTAGGCGCCCAGGCGGGCGGCCGCATCCCCGGTTCCCTGGGTGACGGCGACGGCACCGTCCATCACGCGCCGGCCGGCGTAGCGATAAAGCCAGTCGGTATCCAGATTCAGCGCCGGGATTTCGGGTGGATACCAGCCGCGCCGGTAGAGCACCGCGAAGGCGAGGGCGGCGAACAGCAACAGCTGCAGCTGGGTGATGACATGCGTGGTGGTGTAGGCGTTGTAGTCCACGCTGTAGGGCAGCAGGCTGTACAGCGGCTGCGGGTAGATGCCGATGCCGATGCAGAGTGCGGCGGTCAGTCCCATCGCCACCAGCATGTTCATCGGGGCCTCGTCGCAGCGCTTGCCGGAATCATGGGCAAAGAAGCTGAAGAACGGGATCTTGATCCCCGAGTGATCCAGCACGCCGGCCGACGCGAACAGCAGGACCAGCCAGATGACCCACAGATGCTCTTCCGCCACCGCGGTCAGGATCATCGACTTGGTCACGAACCCCGACATCAGCGGAAATGCGGAGATCGATAGCGAACCGATGATGCAGAACGTCGCCGTCCAGGGCATGGACTTGTAGAGCCCGCCCAGTTCGGAGGCCTTGATGGTGCCCACGCGGAACAGCACGGCGCCCATCGCCATGAACAGCAGCGACTTGTAGAGAATGTGCGCGAAGGCGTGAGCAGCGGCGCCGTTGATGGCCAGCTCGGTGCCGATGCCGATACCGACGACCATGAACCCGAGCTGGTTGTTGAGGCTGTAGGCGAGCACCCGGCGCAGGTCGTTTTCGATGACGGCGAAGAAGATCGGGAAGGCGGTCATCACCGCGCCGATCCAGATCAGCATCTCGGTGCCAGCGAAGCCCCTGGCGAGCGCGTAGATCGCCAGCTTGGTGGTGAATGCGGACAACACCACGGTGCCAGTGACCGTTGCCTCCGGATAGGCGTCCTGCAACCAGTTGTGCAGGAACGGGAAGGCGCACTTGATGCCGAAGGCCAGAAGGATGAGCCAGGCGCCTGGTTCGTCCAGCGACATCCGCTCGAAGTCGACGCTGCCGGTCATGACATAGCGCACCGCGATACCGGCGATCAGCACGACGCCGGAGGCCACCTGGATGATCAGATAGCGCATGCCGACGTGATACGCCCGCTCGGTGCGCCGGGCCCAGATCAGGAACACCGACGACAGCGCCGTGAGTTCCCAGTAGATCATCAGCGTGATCAGGTCGCCGGCCAGCACCGCACCGATGGCCGCCCCGGCATAGACCAGTGCGGCGACGTGCTGCACGGTGTCCTTCAGATGCAGCGCGTAGATCACCGCGAGCAGCGCGGCGATGTGGAAGATCACGCCGAAGATGAACGACAGCTTGTCGATCCGCAGGGTTTCGAGCGTGACGCCGAACATGTGGACCACGCCGCCATCGCCGGTCGGCAGCCACACCATCAGCGCCAGCCCGGCCACCGGCAGCGCGAGCATGAACAGCTTGCGCGGGAGGTCGCGCAGCAGCGGCACCAGCAGCCCGCCGAGAATCAGGACCAGCGCCGGGTTGAGCAGGCTTTCAAGCATCGTTGGAGCCTCCCCGCTGTTTCCGTTCGTAGTAATCCTCGGGACGGGCGATCAGGCGTCTGAGCAGCTTCGCGCTCATCACGATGAACAGGTAGGCGGCGAATCCGACCAGCGGGAAGAAGCCGAACCAGCCCTCGAACGCGAAATGCACATGCTTGGTGTAGAGCAGATCGGCGATCAGCAGCAGCACGCAGATCGCGTACAGGGTGTAGACGATGCGGGTGACGTTGCGCGGCTTGTCCAGCCATCCCGGCTCGTGATTGTTCATTCCACGTGCCTCCATCCGTAGCCCAGACTGTCCGCCAGTGGTGCGATCAGCCAGTCTTCGACGAAGAACAGGCCGATACAGGCCAGCGCGGTCAGACAAAGCGGGATCAGACAGGCAATCGGCGCTTCGGTGATCTGCGGCCGGCGGATAATGCGGGATTCCCCCGACGGATCATCCGCCGTGGCCGGAGAGCCCGGCTCCGGCATGAAGAACGCGCGGATCGGGATTGGCATCAGATAGGCGATCCCCAGCAGCGAGCTGACCAGCAGCACACCCATCATCACCGGTGTGCCGGCTTCCACCGCGCCCTCCATCAGCAGCAGCTTGTCCCAGCTGCCGGCCAGCGGCGGCAGGCCAATGATGGAGATGGCGGCCAGCGTGAACGCCGCGAACGTGACTGGCATTTTCGCGCCCAGGCCATCCAGCTCGCTGACCTTGGTCCGGTGCGTGGCGACATAAATCGCCCCGGCGCAGAAGAACAGCGTGATCTTGCCGGCGGCGTGGGTCAGCACATGCAGCGCCCCCTCCAGCACCGCGTAGCGCGTCGCCACCGCGGCGCCCAGCACGATGTAGCTGAGCTGACTGATCGTGGAGTAGGCCAGCCGGGCTTTCAGATTGTCCTGGCGCACGGCGATGGCGGCGGCGGCGAGGATGGTGAAGGCGGCCACCCACATCATCAGGTTGCCGGCGCCCGACATCTGCATGGTGTCGATGCCGAAGTAGTAGATCGTGATCTTGAGCACGGCGAAGGTGCCGGCTTTCACGACGGCGACTGCATGCAGCAACGCGCTGACCGGCGTGGGCGCGACCATGGCCGACGGCAGCCAGCGGTGAAACGGCATCAACGCGGCCTTGCCGATGCCGAACAGGAACATCGCGTAAAGCACGGCTAGCGTGCCGGGCGAGGCCTTGCCGGCGAGGATGCCGCCGTCGCGGAAATCAGTGGTGCCGGTCAGCACGTAGGTCCAGACCAGGGCGGGCAGCAGCAGGCCGATCGATGTGGTCAGCAGCACCGCCAGATAGATCCGAGCGCCGCGCCGGGCTTCGGGCGTGCCCTTGTGGGCAACCAGCGGCCAGGTCGCGAAGGTCATCGCCTCGTAACCGATGAACAGCGTCAATCCGTTCGCCGCGAAGGCGATCAGCATCGCGGCGAAGATCGCCAGCGCGAAGAAGATGAAGAAGCGCGTGTGGTGCTTTTCATGGGCACCGCGCAGATAGCCGATCGCGTAAAGCGAGGTCACCGGCCAGAGGCAGGATGCCACCGTCGCGAACAGCAGCCCCATGGGTTCCAGGTGCAGCGCGAAGGACAGCCCGCCCTGCCACGACCACAGCGTGATCTCCAGATCCTGTTCCACCACTGGCCACAGCGACAGCACCAGCGCCGCCTGGGCCACGCCGGCGATGACGATCAGGCTGTCGCGCAGATTGGCATTGCGGCCGGTGAGCCCGGTCAGCGCCGCCGTCAGCAGCGGACCGGCGAGAATGACGAGCAGCATGTTCACCGCGCCGCCCCGTACAGCACCGCACCGGCTTCCAGGGCCCAGTCCGGCAGCCAGGGCGCGGCGACACCCAGATAAATCGTCAGCACGGCCAGTGCG
>NZ_CAXFCL010000196.1:0-13805 GCF_964000955.1 uncultured Abyssibacter sp. | reverse complement strand
GAGGCATTGCTGACCATCGATTCCGCGGTGCCCGCGGTCAACGCCAACCGCCACCTGTACGAGTGCCTGACCCAGGGCGTTGTCGGGTTCTTCAAGAGCGTGACGGACGGTGACTTCGCGCCATGCCAGGTGAGCTTCGTGGCTGGCGCGCCAGCGTCGACCGCCGAAGCCGAGGGACTGTTTCGCTGTCATCTCGTATACGGCGCCGACCACAACGGCATCCGCTTCGATGCCGCGGTGCTGCAGCGCCCCTCACCACATGCGGAACCCAGGCTCGTGGAGCTGCATGAACGTGTCGCCGAAGACCGCCTCAAGGAACTCAACGCCACCGACTTCGTCATCGCGGCGCGGCGCGCCATCGCACGCGAACTGGAGCGCGGGACGCCCAGCCTGGCGCAGGTCGCCGAGCGACTGAACGTCCCGCAGCGCGAACTGCGCAGTCGGCTCGCCGCGGCGGACACCAGCTTCAACAAGGAACTGGACCGGTACCGGGAGCGACTGGCCTGCCGCCTGCTCTATCGCACGAACCAATCCATCGATGAGATTGTCTACCTCACCGGATTTTCCGAACCCAGCACGTTCTACCGGGCGTTCCGCCGCTGGCGTGATGAAACACCCATTCAGTACCGGCAGCGGATGCGCCAGCGCACCAAGTCGTCGGATCGAACTGGCTGACCGGAACGACAGGAAAGATTGGCCATCCGCGCCATAACGTTTACAGTCATCGCTGTTATCTTAGTCCGCGCATGCCACCCGTAGCATGCCGCCAACAAAGTCACATGGAGGAGCCATGCGCAGATTGTCTGCTCTGGCCGCAATCGCGGTCTCATTTCCCGTGCTCGCCGGCGTCAGCGCCGACGAAGCGGCGAAGCTCGGCAACGAACTCACCCCGGTCGGGGCCGTCCGGGCCGGTAATGAAGCCGGCACGATTCCCGTGTGGATGGGCAAGGAGCTGTTTTCGCAGGACATCCAGGATCTTAGCTGGAAAAGTGGCGCAAGGACTCCCCGAAGAAGATCGAGGATCTGGTCTTCAACGAAATCGAGCGCAACGCCAGCAAGTTCGACAAGAATCCGCTGGAGTCCACGCTCACTATCACCAAGGCCAACTACAAGCAGCATGCGGACAAGCTGACGGTGGGCCACCAGAAGATGTTCGAGCTCTACGACGACTACAAGATGATCGTCTATCCGAGCGTCCGCACCGCCTTCTTCCCCGACGAGATCTACGCCGCGACCAAGAAGAACGCCACGGACGCCACGCTGGAAGGCACCGATGCGGTCAAGAACGCCAAGCTCGGTTTCCCCTTCCCGATTCCCAAGCAGGGCGCGGAAGTGATCTGGAACCACAAGACCAAGTTCCGTGGTTCGGCGGTCAAGCGCTTCAACAACCAGGCGATCGTCGCCCAGGACGGGGATTTCAAGATCTCCAAGCTGGTCGAGGACGTGAAGTTCAAGTACGCCAACCTCAATGACCAGAGCGATGATTCGAACAAGCTCATCGCCTACTACCTCCAGGAGGTCGTGTCGCCGCCGCGCGTGGCCGGTCAGGTGACGCTGGTGCATGAAACCGCCGACCAGTCCTCCGGTGGCCGCAACGCCTGGCTATACGATCCGGGCATCGGGCGCACGCGCCGCGCACCGAACGTCGGCTACGACAATCCATCGCTGGGTTCGGACGGCGAGCAGTTCAATGACCAGATCGACGTGTTCAACGGTGCGCTGGACCGCTACACCTGGAAGCTGATCGGCAAGAAGGAGATGTACATCCCGTACAACTCCGGTCAGATGAACAGCCCGCTGCTCTCCTACGAGGACATCCTCGGCAAGGGGCACATCAATCAGGACTACGCGCGCTACGAACTGCATCGCGTGTGGGTGGTGGAAGCCACGCTGCGTGACGGTCAGCGCCATCAGTTCAAGAAGCGCGTGTTCTACGTCGATGAGGATTCCTATTCCATCGCCGTGGTCGATTGCTATGACAACCGCGATCAGCTGTGGAAGCTGCAGGAAGCGCATCTGACGACCTTCCCGTTCGTGCCCACCACCTCGGGCTCGCCGGAGCTGATCTACGACCTGCAGACCGGACGCTACTTCGCCACGGCGATGACCAACGAGGACCAGATCTCGGACTTCGACGTCAGCTACGAAGATCGCATGTTCCTCCCGCAGGGGCTGGCTCGCGTCGCCGGACGCCGCTGATGACATCGCGTGCGCTGACGGCGTCGCTGCTCGCCGGTTGCCTCGCCACGGCCAACGTGGCGGCGGCAACCGAGTCCGACGCCAAGGACGATCCGCGCATGGAACCCGCCGAGATGATGGAGCTGGCCGACCAGCGCATTCTCGTCGGGCTGACCGAGGTGGCCGATGGCTACCTCGCCGTCGGCATGCGGGGACACATTCTCCGCTCCACCGACGGCAAAGCCTGGACGCAGGTGGCCAGCCCGGTCCGCTCGATGCTGGTGACGCTGGATTTTCCGACCGACAGCACCGGCTATATCGGCGGGCACGATGGCGTGATCCTGAAGTCGTCGGACGGCGGCCAGGAATGGACGCTGCAGCATTTCGACAACGCACCCCAGCGGCCGGCGATCATCTACGACCTGATGTTCGAGGACGAGGAAACAGGGTTCGCCGTGGGCAGCTACGGGCTGATTCTCCGGACCAGCGATGGCGGCGAGAACTGGACGCCGGTGGAAACCGATCTCGAGTTCCTCGGATTCCACAACAGCCAGATCGTCCGGATCAGCGACGAGATGATGCTGATCGTCGGCGAGAAGGGTTTGGCAGCCCGGTCCTCCGATGACGGTCAGACCTGGGAGATGCTGGTCTCGCCCTACACCGGCTCCTTCTTCGGGGCGATCCCCGACGGCCAGGGTGGAGCACTGATCTACGGCATGCGCGGGCGCCTGTACCGGATCGCCGATGTCAGCGCCGTCGAAACGCAGAGCCCGATGGATTACGACCCGTTCATGGCGGCCAATGTCGACGACCCGCAGGTCCTGGCCGAGATGGGCTGGGAATATCTGGAAACACCGACCAGCGAATCGTTCTTCGGAGCCACCGCGATGCCCGACGGCAGCGTGACCCTCGTCGGCAACGCCGGCCTGATCATGACCGGCAATCCGGACAGCCGGAGCTGGTCGGTTCAGACGAACCCCAATGGCGACACCCTCGCCGGCGTGCTGCCCGTCAACGGCGAGTTGCTGACGGTCGGACGTCAGGGCGTGGAGTGGCACTGATCCACCCACGCTGACCACCATCCCGCGATCGCGGCTCGGGGGAGTCGCTTCGCGCCAAGGACAGGGGCGCTCCGCGCCCCGCAGGGAGACGAACCTATGGCCTCGGAAGGCTCTTCGCTCACCAATTCGCCCGTCGCCCGGGCGATTCTCAATGTCGTCGAACCGCTGGTGTTCGGTCGCCCGGCCATCACGCTGTTCGTGCTGGTCGCGCTGACGCTGTTCTTCGGCTACCACGCCGCGCGCATCCAGCCCGACGCCGGGTACGAGAAGACCATACCGATGGAGCACCCCTACATGGGTGCGTTCCAGGAGTACTACAGCGAGTTCGGCGGCGCGAACCTCGTGCTCGTCTCGCTGATGCAGAAGGAAGGCGAGATCTACAACGAAGCGTTCCTGACCACGCTGAAGAAGGTCACGGACGACATTTTCTTCCTGCCGAATATCGACCGGCCACGGGTGATGAGCCTGTTCACGCCCAACGTGCGTTTCGTCGAGATCACCGAACAGGGCTTCGAGGGCGGCGACGTGATCCCCTCCGACTACAGACCGTCGGAGGACATGTTCCGCACCATCAAGTCCAACGTGAGCAAGGCCCAGGTGATCGGGCGCCTGGTGTCCGAGGACGAACGGGGCGCCATGGTGGTGTCCGAACTGCTGGAAGTCGATCCACAAACCGGCAAGCAGGTCGACTACACCCACGTCGCCAACCTGCTGGAGACAATCCGCGGACGGATCGAAAGCCCGACCGTGTGGGAGTTCCGTCTGCGCGAGGCCAGCGGCGACATGGAGGCCGGCACCGTCGTGGGCCGAGCCTACACGGAACCCGGCAAGCTGGACCGCTGGTTCGGCGAGCAGACCGTCACCCTGCCCCAGACATCGGGTGAAACCGAAACCGCCACGTTCAAGAACAGCGACCTGGACATCGTGGCGCTGGACAACCCGGAGTACAACCCGAACATCACGGTGCACATCGTCGGTTTCGCCAAGGTGGTCGGCGACATCACCGACGCGACGCTGGAGGTGGTCGGTTTCTTCGGCCTGGCGCTGGTCATGACCTCGCTGCTGCTGTGGATTTACACCGGCTCGCTGAAGATGGCGTTCCTGCCGATGGGCTGCTCCGTCGTCGCCGTCATCTGGGAATTCGGCCTGCTGTCGCTGTTCGGCCTGGGCCTGGACCCCTTCGCGATTCTCGTGCCCTTCCTGGTCCTGGCGGTGTCGGTGTCGCATGGCGTCCAGTACGTCAACGCCTGGGTCGGCGAAGTCAGTTCGGGTCGAAGCAGCTTTGATGCGTCGCTGGAAACCTTCCGCCGTCTCGCGATCCCCGGCACGGTGGCGCTGATCACCGACGTGGCCGGCTTCGCCACCATCGCGCTGATCAACATCCAGATCATCCAGGAAATGAGCGCCAACGCGGCGTTCGGCGTCGCCGCCATCATCATCACCAACAAGGTGCTGATGCCGGCCTGGCTGACGTACATGCGTGTTGGTGATCTGGATGCCTTCGAACGCAAGCAGCAGGTGCGCGAGAACCTGCTGGCGCCGATGTGGAAATTCGTCGCCAAGATCACCCGGCCGATACCGGCAATGTGTGCCATCGGCGTCGCCGTGCTGTTGCTGGGCTGGGCGTTCTACATGTATCCCAAGCTGCAGGTCGGCGACGCGCTGGAAGGCACGCCGGAGCTGCGACCTGACTCACGCTTCAACCAGGACGCCCGGACCATCGGCCACAACTTCTCGATCGGCATCGACATTCTCAAGGTCATCGCCGAGACCGAGGCGGACGGCTGCGTGGATTTCAATGTCGTCGAGGAAATCGACCGCTTCGCCTGGCGCATGGACAACGTCGAGGGCGTGGCCTCCACGCTGTCGGTGCTGGACTACGCGAAAATGGTCTACCGCGGCCTGAACGAGGCCCGGCTGTCCGCCGAGGTCCTGCCCCGCAACCAGTTCTCGCTGGCGCAGTCCACCGCCCTGGTCCCGACCACGTCCGGATTGCTCAATGGCGACTGCTCGGCCATGGCGATCTTCATCTTCACCGAGGATCACCGCGCCGAAACCATCAGCCGCATCGTCGACGCGGTGAAGCAGTACGAGGAGGAAACCTCGGACACTGACCGGGTCAGCTTCCGCCTCGCCACGGGCAATGTCGGCGTCATGGCCGCGACCAACGAAGTCGTGGAAGAACAGGAGTTGATGGTCGTGTTCTGGGTCTACGTGGTCGTGATCGGCTTCATCTGGCTGTCGTTCCGCAACCTGTCCTCCGTGCTGTCGATCGTGCTCCCGCTGTCGCTGGTGTCGATGATGGCGTACGGCGTCATGGCCTATCTCGGCATCGGCCTGAAGGTCGCCACCCTGCCCGTCGTCGCGTTGGCGGTCGGGATCGGCGTGGACTACGGCATCTACATCTACGCGACGCTGGAGGAAGGAGTAAAGAACGGCAAGCCGATCGAGCAGGCGTTGTACGAGACGCTGGGCAAGACCGGCAAGGCCGTCGTCTTCACCGGCATCGCTCTCGGCCTGTCGGTGGCCACCTGGCTGTTCTCCCAGCTCCAGTTCCAGGCCGACATGGGCATCCTGCTGGTGTTCATGTTCACCGCGAACATGTTTGGCGCGATTCTGCTGCTACCGGCAATCGCCCGTTTCACCATGCGCCAGCCTGCCGGCAGCTGATGGTCCTGTTCCCCCCGCGTCGGCCTCGCCGATGCGGGGGGATGGGCCTACAATCGAGCGCATGACCGCGCTCTACGACTGCGGCGCCTTCACCCACGATGGCCGTCGCCTCGCCTATGAACTGATCGGCCCCCGTGATGGCTCGCCGGTGCTGCTGATGCACGGCATCCTGATGGACTCGATGCTGAATCGCGACCTGGCATCCGCCCTGGCCGACGCCGGGTATCGCGTGGCGCTGCTCGACCTGCTGGGTCACGGCCGCAGCGAAAAACCCGATCGCGCGGAGGAACTGCGCATCGATGCCTTCGGCGATCAGGCCGTTGCCCTGCTTGATCATCTCGGATGGTCCCGCGCGGTGGTCGGCGGCGTGTCCCTGGGCGCAATCACGGCACTGCACGCGGCGGTGCGGGCACCGGAACGTGTCACCGGGCTGTTTCTGGAGATGCCGGTGATGGAACGCGCCGCTCCGGCGGCCGCGCTGATGCTGGTCCCTTTGCTGGTCGGTGTGCGCTACGGCGCCCGCCCGTGGCGTCTCTGGGCACGCATGCTGCGACGGCTGCCCACGCCCAGACGCGGCATCTGGCAAAGCCTGCTCAACACGATTTCACAGGACCCCGATGTCATGGCCGCCATCATCCATGGTGTGCTCGTCGGCCCTGTCGTGCCACCGTTGCGCGATCGCATCCGCCTGGCGGCACCGGCGCTGGTCATCGGCCATGCCGGCGACTGGCTGCACAATCTCCAGGACGCCCGCGCACTGGCCCGCGAACTGCCCAACGCCGAACTCGTCGTCGCCCGTTCCCCGTTCGAGCTGCGCACACGCCCGACACGCCTGCTGCCCGACATCCTGCGCTTCCTGCAGCGCACGCAGCGCGAGGCGGATCAGGCCACTCCATCACTGGCATGACGGTCGTCCGCAACGCATTCCTCCAGACCGCGGAGGATGGTGGCGTCTGTCGCGTTACGCGGATTCGATCCCCGAACACGGAGCGGAGCCAGCCGGTCGTGCTGCTGCCCGGCATGTTCACCAGTCGACGGTTCTGGCTGTCCGACAAGGACATCGGCCTGGCGGCCTATCTCGCCGAACAAGGCTTCGACAGCTGGATCACCGAGCGGCGCGGAATCGGGGATGTTGATCCACAGGCCCGTGCCGGTGCCGACGAGCACGTCCGGCTGGACCTGCCATTGCTCGCGGACCGCATCCTCCGCGAAACCGGCCAGGCGCCGTTCTGGCTGGGCCACTCCTTCGGAGGCCAGCTGGCGGCCAAGGCAGCCAACGAGACCGTCCCCGCCGACGCGGTCGCCGGCCTGATCCTGATCGCGACGCAGACGGAGCGCGGCAAGCGCTGGCTGGTCCCACCACTGTCCACCGCGGTCATCACCATGACCCGCCTGCTGGGACGCGTACCGGCCCGACTGGCCGGTCTGGGACCAGAGGACGAACCCGCCGCGGCGGTGCTGGACTCCGTCGCGTGGACGGTCGATGCCCGCAAGACCGGCGGCTGGCCGGCACGGCTCGCGACGCTGGAAACTCCGGTGCTCGCCGTTGCCTCGTCACACGACACCGTCGACCCGGCCGACGGCTGCCGTCATCTGTTCGATCAGATCGGATCGACCGACAAGACCTGGTGGCTGCTGGAACCCGGTGCGGAGATGTCCGCGACCTTCGACCATCCCGGCATCGTCGTCAGCAAACCGGCCCGGACCCATGTCTGGCCCGGGCTGGCTCATTGGATGCAGAGTCGCTCGGAGCCGGTGACGTCCGTCGCCTGAGCGACGGATTCGGCCGGCGCGACCGAACTCAGGCAGCCGGCTTGATCGAGCCTTCCAGGTACAGCGTTGAACGCTGCGGATTGGTCAGCAGATAGGTCTGCACACCGTCGTCGACACGGCTCAGCAGTTCGGGCTGCCCCGGCAGGAACAACGGTCGCTTGAAGGCCACATCCAGCGAACAGGCCTGCTCGATCGTCTCGCCCCCGCAACGGGCCACGCAACTGGCGAAAGACCACATCCCGTGCGCGATCGCGCGTTTGAAACCGAACAGCTTGGCCGCCAGCGGATGCATGTGGATCGGATTCACGTCACCGGCCACGAGACCGTAGCGACGGCCGATGTTTCCGGGCGCCTTCCACTGGTCGACCACGGCGTAGTCATCCCAGACCGGCGGCTGCCAGCCCTTGCCACCGCCGCCACCGGACTTTTTCGGGTCGCGGATCAGGTTGGTGCTGGTGCTTTCCCACACGCACTGCTCATCCGTGTCGAGAATCCGGGTCTGCAAGTCGAACTCCAGACCCTTGTCCACCGGACGATGCCCTTCCACGACGACATGCACGCCCAGCGGCTCGTTCTGATGCAGGCTGCGGTGCTGATGCACGACGTTGCGCATGTGCACGGCGCCCAGAAGCTTCAGCGGAAACGCCTCATGGGTCAGCACGGCCATGTGCAGCGGCGCCGCCATGATGTGCGGAAACGTGACGGGCAGCAGGCCGTTGGCTTCGAAGCCGCAAAGCTTGCGGTACCGGTTGACCGCTCCGGTCGATGCCGGAGCGGGCGCCAGGTGCGCCTCCAGCCGGGGAATATCCTGTCCTTCATCCAGACGGACGCCACCCGGCCTGGCGGCCTTGGCGTAGCTGATCCAGACCGAGGGCGGCGCGTCGAACTGCAGATTGGCGGCCGACACGATCAGGCTCCGATCAGGCTTTGGCCACAGACGCGGATCGTCTGGCCGGTGATGCCCGCGGCGCCCGGCGTGGTCAGGAACTTGATCAGCTCGGCCACGTCTTCCGGCAGCCCGCCCTGCGACAGCGAGTTCATGCGACGACCGCCCTCGCGGATCATGAACGGCATCTCCGCCGTCATCCGGGTCTCGATGAAGCCCGGCGCCACGGCGTTCACGGTGATCCCGCGCCCGGCCTGGGCCGCCGACTGCGCGGCCACGTAGCCGATCAGGCCGGCCTTCGTCGCGCCGTAGTTCGTCTGGCCCATGTTGCCGGCGATACCGCCGATCGACGACAGACAGACGATGCGACCACCGTCGTTGATGACCTTGTCGCCGAGCAGGACTTCGTCAATCGCCAGGATCGCGCCCAGGTTGATCGACAGGACCATGTCCCACAGATGCTCCTTCATGTTCGCCAGCGTCTTGTCACGGGTGACACCGGCGTTGTGCACGACGATGTCGACACCGCCATGCTGCTCCTTGAAATAGCTCGCGATCTTCTTCGGCGCCTCCGGATCGGTAATGTCCATGGGCAACGCCGCGCCACCGATCTTGGCGACGGTGGCATTCAGCGTTTCCTCATCGGCGGGAATGTCGAGGCAGACGACATGGGCGCCTTCCGCCGCCAGTCGCTCGGCGGTCGCGGCGCCGATGCCTCGGGCGCCACCGGTGACCAGCGCCACCTTGCCCTTGAGCGCGCCGGACAGCGGCATCTCCGCCGGTGCCTTCACCGCCGTGCCGACATGCATCGGCTGGCCATCGACATAGGCCGAATGACCGCTGAGCAGGAAGCGCAGCGGCGCGGCCAGGCGATCCTCGGCGCCCTTGGCCACGTGAATCAGATTGGCCGTGGCGCCGCGCTTGCCGATCTCCTTGCCCACCGAGCGGACAAAGCCCTCGGCGGCGCGGGCGGTCGCCACGGCCTTGGGGTTCGCGCCCTCGGCAGGCTCGCTGGCCAGCACCACGACGCGGCCGTTCGATGCGATCTGACGCATGACCGGATGGAAGAAGGTGTAGAGCTGCTTGAGACCCTCCACGCCGTCGATGTCGGTGACGTCCAGAACCAGACCGTTGTACTTGGCGCCTTCCGAGGCACTCGCGGCCAGGGTCGCGCCCGCCGCCTCAAGGTCGGCCCGCACGGCCTTGGCCACCACGCCGTCGGTCGCGGTGCCGAACAGCACCTGCAGGCCCGCGAGCGGCTGTTCCGCATACTGCGTGCCGCCCCGGTTCAGTTCGACCGGCGTGGGCAGCCCCACGGTCTTGATGACATTGCGAAGCGTCGGCTGACTGGCCAACTTCACCAGGTAATCACTCATTGATCACTCCATCGGAATCGAAGAATCGGCTTGTCGCGGATGCCGGCCCCGTTTCGCACAGGATCACGCCAATCCGACTTGAATGTTGCGGCGCACGATAACGAAATTACCCGCTGGCGGCCATTGGCCGAGTCCGACACCCGGTGTGAGCAGACTGGCCAACCGGGCAGCTGACCCGCATCACGACCGGACCCGACACGCCCGCGCATCCACCGCATCCTGTCGCGGAAAGCGCCGTTCATTGGCGCTATTCGGCAAAGCGTTCTACGCTATGCACCCGCTGCGAGTACCACAGCGTACATACGGAAATCGAGCGTGGTACCGACGACAGCCGTAGATCTTGCAATTGAGACGGCCGGTCACGCCGGTGACCCGGCGAATACAACGCCGACCCGCACCCGGCCGTGCGGGTCCGGACTCCAGACCAATCGACAACGACGTTCAAAGGGGGACGCATGGGTCAGTCCTTGACCATCAAGAATAATTACGTATCAGCGCCCAGTGCACCGATTCAGCATGATCGCGACCCGGTCGCGATGCTGTTCCACTGGGCAGAGACTCGACCCAAATCGACCTACCTGCGCCAGCCGATCAACGGCGTGTGGCGCGAATACAGCTGGGCCGAAGTCGCCGATCAGGTCCGCAGGATGGCATCCGCGCTACAGGCCATGGGCCTCAAGCCGGGCGAGGTCGTGGCGCTGACCGGCAAGAACACCGCGCACTGGATCATCGCCGACCTGGCGATTTCCATGGTTGGCGGCATTTCCGTCGGCATCTATCCGAACCAGGCATCGGAAACCACACGTTACGTGCTGGAGCACAGCGAAACGAAGTTCCTGTTCTTTGGCCCGCTGATGGATGCGCAACAACTGGCCGACGGCATTCCCGAATCGGTCAAGACCATCGGGTTCCCGTACCCGGAAGTCCCGGAAACCGATTACGGCTGGGACGCCCTGCTCAAGGAGCATGAACCTCTGCAGGACTGGGAGCCAAACGACCCCGATGGCGTCCACACGATGATCTACACCTCAGGGACCACCGGCAATCCCAAGGGTGTCATGCTCAGCACGCGGGCCACGCGGGAGATCATGGGTGGCGTGATCGACCGGCTCAAGCTGGGTGACGACGAACGCTTCTTTTCCTATCTGCCGCTGTCGCACATCTTCGAACGCGGCGTGATCGAGCTCTCCAGCCTCTACATCGGGGCGGAGGTTTCGTTCATGGAGTCCCTGGACAAGCTGGCCTCCCAGCTTGCGGAAGTGGCCCCCACCCGCTTCTATGGCGTGCCCGTCGTCTACGGCCGCATCCAGCACGGCATTCTGCACAAGCTGCCGCAGAAGAAGCTGGAGCGCCTGCTCCGCATCCCGATCCTGTCCGGCATGATCCGCAAGAAGGTGGTCACCGGGCTCGGCCTGCAGAACGCACGCGGGGTTGTCTCCGGCGCGGCGCCAATGCCGGAAGCCATGATCAACTGGTTCAGCAAGCTCGGCATCACCATCTGCCAGGGCTACGGGATGAGCGAAAACGCGGCGTACTGCACGACGAACATCCCGTCCGAGAACCGGATCGGGTCGGTCGGCCGCCCCATGCCGGGCGTGGACATCAAGATCCACGACAAGACCGAAGAGGTCCTGACCCGTTCGACGGCCACGATGCTTGGCTACTACAAGAATCCGGAAAAGACCGCCGAAACCATCGTCGACGGCTGGCTGCACACGGGTGACAAGGGCCGTATCGACAAGGACGGCTACCTCTACATCACCGGCCGGATCAAGGACGCGTTCAAGACCTCCAAGGGCAAGTACGTCGATCCGTCACCGATCGAGGACAAGCTCGCCGTGGACGAGGCCATCGCCCAGATCTGCCTGATCGGCAGCGGCATGAAGCTCCCGGTCGGCATCGTCCGGATCGAAAGCGACGATTCCGACGCGGACATCGCCGAGCGTCTGGCCGACAAGGTCGAGGCCCTGAACAAGACACTCGAACCTCACGAACGCGTCGGCAAGCTGTTCCTGACGCGGGATGAATGGACCGTCGAGGACGGGCTGGTGACGCCGACCATGAAGATCAAGCGACCGCAGCTGGAAGAGCGCTACCGCGACCATGCCGAGGCGATGCTCGGCGAAGAGGACAAGGTCATCTGGCTTTGATGTGATCACGACAGTGCCGGCGCTTGCGCCGGCACGCGTTACGGCGGTGGCAAACTCATTCGTTCGCTGACACACTCCGCCGTGAACGAGACCTGGGGACAAGGCCGTGCTCAAAGCGGCCGAACGAGGAGACAACTTATGCAATCCCACCTGCAACGCGTCTGCGCGCTGGCGCTGCTGATTCCACTGACCGTCACCGCCAAGGTGTCGTCCGACGAGGCGGCCCGTCTGAAGGATGGCGGTGATCTGACTCCGCTGGGCGCCGAGAAAGCGGGCAACGCCGACGGCTCGATCCCCGCATGGGGCGGCGGACTGAGCAGCAGCGAGGCCCCGGACAAGTACGATGGCTTCGGCACCCGGCTCTATTCGCCGTGGCCCGACGACGAACCCATCGCCGAGATCACCAACGCGAATCTGGCGAAGTACCGGGACCAGATGTCACCCGGGCAGCTCGCGCTGTTCAAGAAGTTCGACGACTTCAAGATGCCCCTGTATGCATCACGCCGCCGGAATGGTGCTCCGGACTACGTCTACGCCGCCACATTCGAGAATGCGACACGGGCGACGCTGGGCGCCAACGGCGAAGCGCTGGTTGATGCCATCATCGGCATTCCCTTCCCGATTCCCCAGAACGGCCGGGAAGTGATCTGGAATCACAAGACGCGATTCCGCGGCATGTCCGGAAGCCGCTGGAATGTGCAGGCCGCCGTCACCTCATCCGGGGCCTACAACCTCGTGAAGCTGCATGAGGACTTCAAGTTCAACTACAGCCTCAAGGGCGCGACGCCCGACTCGCTGAAGAACGTGCTGATCTACTTCATGCAGGAAATCCGCGACCCGGCGCGCCTCGCCGGCCAGTTCCTGCTGGTCCACGAAACCATGGACCAGGTGAAGGAACCGCGGCGTGCCTGGCTCTACAACCCGGGCCAGCGACGTCTGCGCCGGGCCCCGAATGTCGGCTACGACAACCCGGGCACCGGATCCGACGGACTGCGCACGAACGACCAGCTCGACAGCTACAACGGCGCGATGGATCGCTACACCTGGAAGCTGATCGGCAAGCGCGAAATGATCATCCCGTACAACGCCTACAAGCTGCACGATGACGACAACGAATACGAGGACATCCTCGAGCGCGGTCACATCAACCAGGATCTGGCGCGGTACGAAAAGCATCGCGTCTGGGTCGTGGAAGCGACCGTCCGCGACGGTACCAGCCACATCTACGACAAGCGCGTGTTCTACGTGGATGAGGACTCCTGGACCATCGTGCACCAGGATATCTACGACAAGCGCGGCGAACTGTGGCGTGTCCACGAGCAGCACACCCTGCCGTCCTACGGCGTCAGCGAACAGTTCGGAGAAGCCCAGGGCTTCTCGGCGCCGGCCATCGAAGTCGCCTACGACATCCTCAACAATCGCTACCTCGCGTTCTCGATGAACAACGAGGAAGACGAGGCGCAGGAACGTGAATTCGACGGAGATCACTTCACCCCGGCGAACGTGAAGCGGATGGCGCGGCGGTAAGCGCTTTCGGCTGAGGCCAAAGATCGAGCCCGGACAGGTTGCGGCCTGTTCGGGCTTTTTTGTTGGCACCTGGCTGCCAGGAGCAGGTTTCGCCCTGCCGGGCGAGCCGATTTTCTTTGTACGCCCAAAGAAAACCGGCGAAAAGAAAGGGCGCCCGGGACGTGGCCAGCCGCCTTTGGCGGCT